>DAOLFO010000349.1:0-3353 GCA_035326305.1 Chitinophagaceae bacterium | reverse complement strand
GGCGGTAAAAATTGAGCAGGTTATCAATGCGGAGGCCGTGCGTGGATGCCACAAAACTGTCAACGGGAATATCGGCCTGCAGGGAGGCGGAGGTGCCGATACGGATTATATTGAGCGGGGTAAGTACGGGTTTTATCTGCCGGGTGGCAAAATCAATATTGACCAGCGCATCCAGCTCATTTATCACTATGTCAATATTATCAGGCCCGATGCCGGAGGAGAGGACGGTGATGCGCTTATTGCCCACATAGCCGGTATGGCTGATAAATTCCCGGTGCTGGTTGCGCACTTCAATTTTGTCAAAATATTTGCTCACTTCGGCAACACGGCCGGGGTCGCCAACGGTGATGACGGTGGGGGCCAGTTCTTCCGGGCGTATATCCAGGTGATATACAGCGCCCCTGGCGTTGATGATCAGTTCAGATTCAGCAATCCGGCTCATGGCATGTTCTTTTCTTTGCTAAGTAATGGGGGAAAAGCAGTATATTTGCCCGCTTTTCTGTTCAAAGCTAACCTGTTAAATCAAGAACAGGAAAAGAAAAATGGTCCTTTGGCCGAGTGGTTAGGCAGAGCTCTGCAAAAGCTCGTACAGCGGTTCGAATCCGCTAGGGACCTCAAAAGAGGCAGCCTGAAAATAATTTTTCAGGCTGCCTCTTTACTTTTATAATCAATGGATCAGTTTACAAGCTGATCAATGTTACAATATCGCCATTTTCATCTTCCGGCTGAGGTTTCGGTGTTTCTCCCGGTGCAGGCCGTGGTGCTGATTTTGCTTTGTTGGTAACAAAAGCATTTCCTTTTTTATCCAGCGCTACTGTATTAGGATGCGATCCCGTTTCTAATGTGCTCAGCACTTTATAGGTAGCTGCATCAATAATGGTTACTGTTCCTTCACCTCTGTTAGCCACGTATACCCAGTTTTTGGCGGGGCTGAAGTTAATGCCCAAAGCGCCTTTGCCGGTAACAATAGTTTGCAGGAGTTTCCCGGTAGCGGCCTCCAGTACCGTTACATCGCCATTTCCCTGGTTAGCTACAAACAGGCGGTTGGTTGCAGCGTCCAGCACCAGGTTGATAGCCCCTTTGCTGCCCGCAGGGAAGCTGTCAATCACGGTATTTTTTTTCAAATCATACGATACTATTTTGTCACTCTTCATATCAATAGCATACAGGATACTTTTTTTGGCGTCCAGTGCCAGCCCGGCAATGGGCAGCCCTGCTGCCTCTATGGTATGACTGTAGGTATTTGTTTTGCCATCAATCACCCAGATGCCGCCACCTACATCAGAAACATATATTTTATTATTGGCCTCATCAGTAACAATTTCTCTTGTGTGCGACTTGTCTTTACCATGCTTAATGGTTGCTATTATCCTGCCTGTTTTCAGGTCAATAGCATGTACGGAATTACCCCTTGTATTGGAAGTGTACAGTGTTTGTGTGGCTTCATTCAGCCCCAGGCCAAAAGCAGGTGCGGCGGATACATCAATGCTGTCTTTTACTGCTAATGTTGCGGGATCCAGTTTATACACTTTACCGGCTCCCTGCTGGCCGCGGGAGCCTATACCGGCCACATATACAGCGTTTGCTTTTTCACTGTATACTATTTCATATAAGCCTTTACCCGGTTTTACTTTCTGTGTTACTTTTTGCGCTGTTGCTTTCGTGACCGCACCTGCCGCCAATGCTAATAGCGCAAGTATCGGAAGTTTTCCTTTTATCATATGTGTTGGTTTTATGGAATGAATAAAAATTGTTGACTCATTTGCCCGTGCTTATCCACTGATATAGTGCAGGGAAAGCCAGCCGCCAATACCAGGCGCCATGCCTTCCTGTGGGATAAATAGTGACCTGCATCACTGGATTCGCTTTTTCTTTCAGAAACTGTGTGGCGGTATGCACATCTAAATGCATCTGCACACGGCTGCCGTCCGGCTTAATACGGTTTTCGTTATCACCGGCATAGAAATAGTAGTATTGATCTTTGATCGCATTTACCTGTTTTACCGAAGCTATTTCCTTGCCTGTATTGCCTTCGTCCTGCCATATCGAGGGGGACAGAACGCCCAGGCGGCCAAATACACCAGGGTGCAGTAAACCTGCATACAGCGTTACCAGGCCACCCATTGATCCTCCGGCCATCCAGGTGTTTTGTTTATCCTGCAATGTCCTGTAATGGGTATCAATAAAAGGCTTCAGGTTATTTACAATAAAATCGAGATAGGCTTTGCCATATACTTCCGGAAAATCTTTATTAGGATGTACATAGTATTCCCGCAGCCGGCCGTTTTTATCTTCGTGGTGCCCGATAGCCACCACAATGCAGGGGTTGGCCACTTCATCCATCACTTCGTCCACTCCCCATTCCAGCGGCCCGAGCCTCCCTTCAGAAGTGGCTTCATCAAAAACATCCTGCCCGTCATGCATATATAAAACAGGGTATTTCTTTTTGCCGACCGCATAATCACGGGGCAGGTAAATCCATATACGGCGGTGTACCTGCAACTGCGGAATATAAAACGAACTGTCCAGCAACTGTACCTGTGGCGATGCGGTAGAAACAGGAAAGTCGTCCCGCCAGCCTGCAATTTTACAATAGATGGTTGTGTCTTTCTGAATGATGGCGCTGCGGGGCGCCACCAACCGGCCATCGGCGGTACACTCTAATGTTTTCCAGTCACCACGGGTAAATTTATATTCAAACAACCCCTTTGGTACATTATTTATTGTAATCGTATATTGGTTATTCTCCACTTGCAGCAGCCGGTCACCGGCTTCACCAGGCTGCCACTTGTTAAATATCCCCGTCATATAAAAAATCTCATTACGGTGTGAAGCGGGTGCCTCCGTCACCACCACTGTTACCGTATGCTGTGCTTGCGCCAGGAGTGATATAGCGGCAAAAGCAATGCTTATTAAAATGTGGCTGCCTTTCATATTATTCCACTTCAACTTTATAGATGCCTGAAACAGAACCGCCCTCTGTTATATTAAATAAGGAAGCGGCGCCTGTACCGGCACTGTTTAGTTCATAATACCCATTGATGTTCTGGCTGGGAGCATTGACACGAAAAACAATCTTCCCGTCTAACTGCTGGGTGCCATACGCTGCGCCGGGATTTGTAACAGCGGGGATACCGCTGATCTTTGTTCTTGCCTTTGTTGCGGCATCAATCACATAAAATTCCCATATTTCAGAAAAATTAATATTACCAGCAGGGCCACCTGTCAGGGCTACTGTAGGAATGGTGGTATACAGTTTTCCATTATTGGCATAAATGCTTACGAATTTTCCACCCGTCATGATATCATCCATATTAATTTCCCAGCTATCAAACTCTGTAGCTGCCGCTTTA
>DAOLFO010000029.1:2768-17790 GCA_035326305.1 Chitinophagaceae bacterium | reverse complement strand
TTTTATATCATCGGGCAGCTCAACAGCCTGAAAAGAGTGGGACAGCCCAACCTGCCCGCCGCATCAGAAAAAACAATCGGCACCCTGACAGATTTTTATAATGAATACAATCCGCTTGTAGATCAGAAGCTCTTTGAAGCGCTGATGGAAATGTATGTAAAAGACCAGCCGCATAAATATATAGCGCCATCCACGGCGGAGATAACCGATTTTGCTGCCTGGGCTAAGCAGGTATACGAAGGCACCGGCATTGATGATGGCGCCAAAACACTGGAAGCCCTGAAAACACAGCCGGTCGCTTTCCTGGATAAACTGAACTGGGACAAAGCAGTAGTGCTGTACAACGAATTGCTAAGCACGTACCAGACAGCCGTGGCAGCTAAGTTGAACCAGGTACAAAACCGTATCAATGCACTGCAGCGCACCTATATGAAAGCGCAGATGGAAGTAATGAAAGAAAAAAAGTTTTACCCCGATGCCAACAGTACGCTGCGTGTAACCTATGGCAATGTAAAAAGCTATATACCCCGCGATGGCGTGAAATATGAGCCCCAAACGTACTTAGACGGGGTAATGGAAAAATACAAGCCCGGCGACTATGAGTTTGATGTGCCCGAAAAGTTGCAAAGCCTCTACGCCGCCAAAGATTACGGGCCGTATGGAAAAAACGGGAAAATGCCCGTTTGCTTCATTGCCACCAACCATACCACGGGCGGAAACTCCGGCAGCCCCGTACTGGATGCCTGGGGTAACCTGGTGGGGCTCAACTTTGACCGGGTTTGGGAAGGCACCATGAGCGATATCAATTATGACCCGTCTATTTGCCGCAACATTATGGTGGATATCCGCTATGTGCTTTTTATTATTGACAAATTTGCCGGTGCCGGCCACCTGGTACAGGAAATGAAGCTGGTACGGCCCAAGGCCAAAAAATAAGTGTGAAAAAGGCCGGAAACCCGCCATAATCAGGGTTTTTGGCCTTTTTTCTGCGTCCGGGGCTATGGCTTTCTTAACATATTTACCCTATTTTTGCCGTCCTTTCATAAACCCTATATAATATTATGTCGGTTATACAGAAGATCCAGGAGAAGTATGCAAAACTGATGGCTGTCGTTATAGCCGTCGCCCTGATCATGTTTGTGCTGATGCTTGCGTTTGAAAACGGTGGCAGCCTTTTTTCCGGTGGCCCCGGTAATACCGTTGGTAAAATAAACGGCCAGGCTATCGGCTATGAAGATTTTTCAAAAAAAATTGACCAGGTTGAGTTTTCATTAAAGCAGCAGGGCTATCCGGATGGCGCCTTTGTCCGCCAGCAGGCGATGGAGCAGGCATGGAACCAGGAGATAGTGCAGGCGCTGATGAAAACGGAAACAGGAAAGTTGGGCATGCGCATTGGTAAAAAAGAGCTGGGCGATATCCTGTACGGGGAAAACCCGCCGGCAGATATCCGCCAGGGATTTACTGATCCGCAAACAGGTGTTTTCAATCCGCAGGCAGCCAAGCAGGCGGTTGATCAGCAGTTGAAAAACGCTACACCGGAACAAAAAGCCGGGTTAAACCAATACTTTGAGCAACTGGAGCAATACAGGCTGTCTGAAAAATACAGTGCCCTGCTGAGCAGCAGCATTAATTTTCCCAAATGGCTGATAGAAAATGAAAATGCAGATAACAGCCAGATTGCAAATGCTGCCGTGATCAGGGAGTTTTATACCAGCATACCTGATACAGCAGTAAGCGTAAGCGATAAAGAAATACTGGATTATATCAACAAGCGCAAAGATGAGTTCAAGCAGCAGGAAAGCCGCAGCATTTCCTATGTGGCATTCAGTGCCCTGCCCACAGCGGCTGATAGCGTGGCCACGCTCCAGTCAGTAACGGACTTAAAGCCGGAGTTTGATACTATCACCAGTGTTGCTGATTTTATTATGAGGAATAATTCTTCTATTCCTTATGGAGAGCTGTACCTGTCCAAAACACAACTGCAGCAGGCCAACCAGCAAATGCAGGCATACAACAAAGACACTATTTTTTCACTGGGCAAAGGGCAGGTATACGGCCCCTACCTGGATGGTTCCTCTTATGTGCTGGCAAAAATGATTGACTCCAAAATACTGCCGGACAGCGTGAAGTGCCGCCACATCCTGCTGGGTACAATAGACCGCCAGGGCCAGCCGATAATGGCTGACTCCACAGCAAAGCGGAAGGCAGACAGCGTATATGCTGCTATTCAGAATGGAGCTTCCTTCAATGAGCTGGAAGAGCTCTACAGCACAGATGAAGCTGCCGGCCAGGATAAAGGGGTGATGACTTTTTCTTCCACCACCATACAGAGCGAAGGCTTTGCTAAGGAGTTTGGACAGTTTATTTTATTTGATGGTAAGCCGGGAAGCAGGAAAGTGGTAAAAACAGATTTTGGTTATCACTATATTGAAGTAATGGAGTTTATCAAACCGCAGATACATTATAATGTGGCTTATATGTCAAGGCCCATTGAAGCCAGTGTGGAAACCGACCGTATGGCCAGCAATGAAGCGACCGTTTTTGCCAGTGAAAGCCGCAACCAGAAGGAATTTGATGCCAGCGCAGAGAAGCTGAAGGCAAAAGGTATTAATAAAATGTTTGCCACTGATATCACGCCTATTGCCTCACAGGTGATGGGCCTTGGCGATTCCCGCAGTTTTGTAAGGAATATTTATGAGGCAGACCTGGGTGAAGTGCTGGAGCCGGAAAGAGTGGGCGACAACTATGTGGTAGCTATGGTGACCGAAATAAATAAAAAAGGCACTATGAGCGCATCCCGTGCCCGCATGATGGTGGAGCCGGCGTTGCGCAATGAGAAAAAAGCAGAGCTGATTAAAGCAAAAATTGGCGCTGTTACCACGCTGGAAGAAGTGGCTGCCAAACTTGGAAAAACCATCGAAACAGCCGACAGCATCCGTATGAAAGGAGCCCCGGCCCCGGTGATCGGACCTGAATCAAAAGTGATTGGCGCTATATTTAATCCCGCCAACAGGGGCAAGGTAGTGCCCGAAGCTATAGCAGGCTCCAGCGGAGTATACGTGGTAAGGGTGGACGCAGTAAGCGCTACGCCGGTGGCCGATGCCAACGTAGCAGAGCAGCGCCAGGCCCGCTACCAGCAGTATAAAATGCGCGGGGCCTACCCCCAGCAGGCGCTGATGGAAGCCGCTGATATTAAAGACAACAGGAGAAAATTCTTCTAATATTTTTTGCAACCAATACCAATTGTAAAAGGCCCCGCTCCAGCGGGGCCTTTACTTTTAACGCAGCAGCAAAACAAACAGGTCTGCCGCTTGTTATCTTTGCAGTATCCTTAATCAGTATGAGCATGGAACCCATTGTAAACAAAGTAGCAGAAAGCGGACTGATCACCCTGGATCCGGCACAGTACCTGCCTGCCGGCGATGTGGCTGTCTTTGACCTGAAAGATCATCTTTTCATGGGGCTGATACTGAAGGAAAAAGACTTTCGCGAAGCATTGAAAAATACCGACTGGGAACCTTATCGCGGAAAGTATGTGGCGCTTACCTGTACTGCAGATGCTATCATCCCTGTGTGGGCCTATATGCTGGCCGCATCTTACCTGCAGCCCGTGGCAGCCGATGTGGTAATGGGAGATGAGGCCGAACTGCGCCGCCGGCTGATACTGAAAAACATCAGCCATATCAATCCCGCCGACTTTGAAGACAAGCGCATCGTTGTCAAAGGCTGTGGTGATAAGCCCATAGAGGATTATGTGTATATGGAAATCACCAAGCTCCTGCGCCCGGTAGCCAAAAGTATTATGTATGGTGAGCCCTGCAGCACCGTGCCGGTATATAAAAAACCAATAGCAAAGAAAACATCTTAAAAGCTCACAGGTCTAAAACCAGCCTCTCCGGCGAAATATCCAGAGCATCAGTACCGGGATAAGAAACATCAGCGCTACAGCAGTATAAAAGCCCCAGGGCTGGTGAAAGAAGTTTACATTTTCATCGAAGTTCATTCCAAAAATGCCGCCGATAACTGTGGCAGGCGCCAGCAGGCAGGTTACAATAGCCATTACCTTCATTACCTCATTCATGCGCAGGTTTACATTGTTGATGTACAGATCCTGCATGCTCACCATAATATCGCGGTAGTTTTCTGAAAGATCAATGGCCTGTACTATATGATCGTACACATCTTTGTAATACTTCGTGTTCCGGTCATCCAGCAGCTCACTTTCGCTGCGCAGTATGCCGCTGATCAGGTCCCGTACCGGTACGGTATTCCGCTTTAGCACAATCAGCTCTTTGCGCAACTGGTTGATCTTTGCCAGTGATCTTGTATTGCTTCTGCGTATCACTTCCTCTTCCAGCATTTCAATGCGGTCACCCAGCTTTTCCATTACGATAAAATAATTGTCTACTATCAAATCCAGCATGGTGTAGCAGAGATAGTCGGCATTTCGCTGCCTTGTTTTGCTGGCAGCCATTTTCAGCCGCTCCCGCAGCGGGTTGAACACATCGCGGCTGGCATCTTCCTGGAAGCTGATCACAAAATCATTGCCCAGCACGATGCTGATCTGCTCCTGCTCCACGGATTGCTTCTGCTCATTGTAGTACAGCATATTTAGCAGGCAAAACAATACGCCTTCCACTTCGTCCATTTTAGGCCGCTGGTTGATGCTCAGGATGTCTTCTATCAGCAGCGGGTGGATGCCGTAGTGGGTGCAGATTTTTTCAATATCTGCCTTGCGCAGCCCGTCAATATTGATCCAGCTGGTACGCTTGCTGCTGCTGTATACAAATGCATCCTCCACACTGCTCAACTGCTTTTCTTCCAGCGACGCAGCATCGTAGTCAAATGCGAAAACGACCACGTCTTTTGCTTCTTCCCTTACGGGAATGACGGTGGGGTTTACCGACAAAATTTCTTTTGTACGCTCTGTACCAAACAGCTTGGCGGGATTGAGATAGCGCAGGTACCTGTCCGGCCTGATCCTGACATTCATAAAAGAAAGTTAGGAAAACTACAGCAAAGCAGCTACCATTAAACCGGCAGGGCCCGGGCAGGTCTGATGGATAAGCTTTTTACAGTGGTTTTTTAAGTCAGATGAAAGGGGCGGATAATCTGCCCCTTTTTATTGCTCATACAGGTCGCCGTGAGAGGAGAGCGCCTCCCGGTATTTGTTAAAAAGCCGGGTTTTGGAAACAAAGCCAAGAAAAATCTTTTCTTTATCCAGCACCGGCAGGTACCAGCTTTGGGTGATGTCAAACTTTTCCATCACGGTGTGCATATCCTGGTCGGCATAAAGTATGGCAGCCGGCTTTTTCATCAGCGAAGAAACGGTTACGCTGTCAAACCGGCTTGTTTGAAACAACTGTTGCTTGATATCATTCAGCTCAATGATGCCGGCAAACTTTCCTTTTGCGTCATGCACGGCAAAAATATTCCGGTCGCTCTGCTTGATCAGCTCTACCAGGTCGCCCAGCGTTTTATCAATAGCAATGCTTTCATAGCGATCCTGCACCAGCTCCTGTAACTGCAGCCCTGTGAGTATATTTTTTTCTTTCTGGTGAGTGAATATCTGCCCTTCCTGCGCCAGCTTTTTGGTTTCCATGGAATATGGCTGATAGCTTTTTACAATAAAAAAAGAAATGGAAGAAACCAGCATCAGCGGGATAAACAGCTCATAGCCGTTGGTTATTTCAGCAATCAGGAAGATGGCAGAGAGCGGGCAATACATCACACCGCTCAGCACTCCGGCCATGCCTACCAGGCTGAAGTTACCTTCCGGTATTTTAAGATAGCCTGTATTGTTCAGCAGCTTTGAAAAGAAGAAGCCAAGATAAGAGCCAACAAAAAGCGAAGGAGCAAAATTGCCGCCATTGCCGCCGCTGCCCAGCGTAATAGCCGCCGCAATGGGTTTTAAAAAAACGATGACACCCGCAAAGATCACCAGCGCCCAGTTTTCCTGCAGCAAAGAAAACAATGTGGTTTTATCATTGATGATTCCCTGCGATCCGGTTGCCACCAGCTTGATATTATCATAACCTTCACCAAAAAGAGGCGGAAATAATATGTACATGGCGATTAACAGCAGGCCGCCGGCAACAGCTTTCAGGTAGGGGTTGATACTCCAGTGATGCAGCCTTCCTTCCACATTTTTGAAAACACGGGCATAATACAGCGAAACAAAACCGGCCAGCACACCCAGCAGCACATAAAACGGGACATTATTAGGTTCAAACTTTTCCTGCAGCACAAAATTGAAGAGGAAAGACTCTCCCAGGATTATTTTAGAGCAAAGCGCCCCCACCACCGAAGAAATGATCAGCGGGATAAAATAGCTCACAACCGTTTCTGTGAGCAATACCTCAATGGCAAAGATGACGCCGGCAATAGGAGCATTAAACACAGCCGCTATGCCTGCGGCGGCACCGCAGCCAATCAGTAACGTGCGCTCCCGGTAGTTCAGCTCACTGATACGGGCCGTGTTAGATCCAATAGCCGATCCGGTAGAGACAATAGGCGACTCCAGCCCGGCCGATCCGCCGAGGCCAACAGTAAGTGAGCTGGTAACAATATGCTGGTATACGTGGCGCAGCGGGATAAAGGAGGAGCGCCGCGCAATAGAGCGCAGCACCATGGCAATGCCCCGCTCTAACTGGTCGCCAAAAAACAACCGGACACTCAGCACAGTCAGCAGCAGCCCGATCATCGGAAACAGGAGATAGGCAAAGCGGTTGATATTGATATCCTGTATCCAGTGCTGCAGGTAATGCACTATCGTTTTCAGCAGTACGGCAGCCAGGCCGGAAAACAGGCCCACCAATACGGCAATCAGCATGATATACTGCACCCGTGTAAGCCGGCTGCGCAATTGCTGAATGATAAACTGGTAAATAAACTTAACAGGCTTCATGCAAAGCTGTTTCGCAAACTATTAATCGGGCAAAGATAAGCATGCGTTGTATTTGCAGTGATTAATTGCTATGTTTATAAGTAAAGCAATACGTTCCGCTTATGCTTTGTAAAGCTGAAAAAGATAAAAATAACAGGTATTTTATAAATCTATTGCTGGCTGGAATAGCGGTGCTGGCTTCTTGTAAGCAAAAAAGCGGGAGCAACTATAAAATGTCCGATGCCGAAATGTTTTCGGCCAAGCTGCAGCAATATAAGATTATTGATGAAATGGCAGTGGAAGCGCTTATGTCCTATGATACTGTGAGCCAGCAGGAATATTTAAAAACACTGAAGGAAACAGTGTTGCCAGACTGGGTTGACTGTGTTGATTTAATGGATGAGTCAAAAAACCTGGTCATCAGCCTGCCGTTAAAAGAAGATTTAAGAGCAGCATTAAAGCTGTATGCCAGCCACCGTATTGAAGAAACGAAAATAATGATCCGTATGTATGAAGAAAAGGAAATGGCGTATAAAAAAAGCCTTGATAGTATGCGGCAACTCATTATTCAGGCAAAAGAAAGCATTATTCAAAAAGAGCGGCTGCTGCAAATGAAATAAATTTTGCGGCTTGTCAGAGCAGCCGCTTCGCCCTTTCCAAATCTTCCGGCGTATCTATTGCCACACTTTTAAAATCCACCAGCGCCATGCGGATGGCAATGCCGTTTTCCAGGTAGCGCAACTGTTCCAGCTTTTCCACCTGCTCCAGCAGGGCCGGGGGCCATTGGGTAAACTGCAGCAGCATATTTTTGCGAAAGCCGTACACACCGATATGCAGGTAATGCGGGGCAGCCACTTCTGTGCTGGCGGCAAAAGGAATAACACTGCGGCTGAAATACAAAGCGTCCATTTTTTTATTGACCACCACTTTTACGGCGCTGCTGCTGTTCAGCTCTGCTGCCGTATTGATTTTCCGCATCAGCGATCCCACCTGCACTTTTTCGTCATCAAAGAGGCGCACTAATTTTTCCAGCGGTTCTTTTTTAATAAAAGGCTCATCGCCCTGCACATTGATGATCACGTCCACGTCCATCTCCGCTACGGCTTCCGCTATACGGTCGCTGCCGCTTTCATGTGGCCTCTTGCTCATCACGGCCCTGCCGCCGTGTGAAGTGATTTCTTCATAAATGATGGTACTGTCCGTTACCACCCACACATCGCTGAACAGCCCGGTGCTTACCGCCGCATCATACGTGTGCCTGATCACGGGCTTATTGCCCAGCATCTGCATCAGCTTGGCGGGAAAACGGGTGGCCGCATAGCGGGCGGGGATAACAGCAATAATTTTCATACAGCAAAAATACAGGCTGAGGGCAGCCCGCGTTCTTCATTTCTTAAAAGGCGCTTTCAGCAGCGCTATAAAGTCTTCATCTTCCTCATTCGGGTATCCTTTATCCAGCCCGTAGCGTATTTGTTTTGGATCCAGTTGGGTATAAGTGCCAAAAAGCCGGTCCCAGATAGAAAACACAGCGCCGTAGTTGCTGTCGGTATAGGGCAGCATCCAGTGATGGTGCACTTTGTGCATATTGGGAGAGATTAGGATATAGCTCAGCGCATGATCCAGCCGGGGGTTGAGGCGGATATTGGCATGGGTAAAAGCAGTGGCTATTACCACCAGCGTCTGGTAAATCATCACGCTGTACATCGGGGCGCCGGAGAGGAAGATGAGCAATAAAAAAAAGATGCCGCGCAGCAGGCTGTCGCCGGGGTGGTGGCGCAGCCCTGTGGTTACGTCTACTTTATTATCGCTGTGGTGTACGAGGTGAAAACGCCAGAGCCATTTTTGCCTGTGCATGACCCAGTGTACCAGCCAGCTGCTGAAGTCGAGCGCCAGCACCCCGATGAGGATGGTGATGCCCACACCGGCATTGAACCAGTATACAAGCCCAAACCCTTCCCGCCGGCACCAGTCAGACAGCGCCACGATCAGTACGGCCAGCAGCGTATGAATGATAAGATGGATAACCGTGAAGCCAAAATTGACGGCCGCATGGTTCCACTTGTTTTTCCGGTAGCGCAGCGGCATCAGCGGTATGGCGCCTTCTATAATCCAGAAAAACAGCAATCCGCCCACCAGCAGCGCCATTCTTTCCAGCGGCCGCTGCTCCAGTGTAGAGAAATATTGAATCACATCATTCCACATAATCAGGCAATCATTTAAACCATATTATTTTTTACGCTGCTGGTTCGGCAGGCTGGTATTCTTTACCACATTCAAAACAATGCATCACCTTTTCCACCGGTGCTGCATAGCTGGTAATCAGCAGGCCGATCAGGGCGCTTGCCCAGTTAGATGCTTTACGGGGTGTGCTTACCCGGTCCACATTCAGCGAGCCACAGGCCGGGCAGGGGTTTTGTGCCAGGTGCTTATTTTTCAGCTCCCGCAAGATGCCGGCGGCCCTCTCCGCCTGCACTTCCGCCACCATCAGCTTAATGCCGCCCACAGCATTGGTAAGTATGGGATCTATTGATACCGTATATTCATCTTTCAGGTGGCAATTGATATCATCTTCCACCAGCCTGCCCATAGCTATATGGGCTTCTACATAATTATCAAAAGCGATCAGCTCCACCATTTTCATTACAGGAAATTACGGAATAAAAATAAAAAGCCCCCAATGACGGGGGCATATATGATCGCAATTAGTAAGTCCGGATTATTGATTCAGCATCAGCGGCATCACCAGCATCAGCAGCTCTTCGTTTTCATCCTGCTCTGCCGGTTTTATCAGGCCGGCTTTTGTTGGTGTTGACAGCTCCATGTTTACCTCCTCACCATCTGCCGCCGCCAGCATTTCTATCAGGAATTTGGCATTGAAGGCAATCATCAGGTCTTCGCCATTGTACTGGCATTTCATGCGCTCATTACCTTCAAAGCTGAAGTCCACATCCTGCGCCGTCAGTTGCAGCTCACTGCCGCTGATGCTCAGCGCTACCTGGTTGGTGCTCTTATTGCTGAAAATGCTTACCCGGCGCAGGGCCCCCTGGAAGTCAGCCTTATTTACCGTCAGGCGGTAGGGGTTATCAGTTGGTATCACCACTTTATAATCGGGGAAGCGGGCATCAATCAGCCGGCAGCTCATCTGCGTGGTTCCATGCTTTACAAACAGGTGATTGCTGTTGTAGCTGATGGTCAGCTCCTCTTCGCTGAAGGGGATAGCGGTCTTCAGCAGGTTGAGCGGCTTGCGGGGCACGATGAAGGTGTCTGCTTTCGGGCAGCTTACTTCCTTGCGCTTGTAGCGTACCAGGCGGTGCGCATCCGTGGCCACGCATTGCAGGCCTTTTTTATCCAGCTCAAAAAACACACCCGTCATAGCCGGGCGCAAATCATCGCTGCTGGTGGCAAATAATGTTTTGTTGATAGCCGTAACCAGCGCCGAGGCCGTAATGCTGAAGGACGTGGTATCATCGGCAGCCGGCTCTTTGGGAAAATTGTCCGGGTTTTCGCCCATTACCTTGTACTTGCCATTATCGCTGGTAATTTCAATGGCAAAATTCTTGTCAATATTAAAAGTAAGCGGCTGGTCGGGGATATTTTTCAGCGAGTCCAGCAGGATTTTGGCGGGTATGCACACCTTACCGCTTTCCTTTGCTTCTATATCCAGTTGTATGCGCATTACCGTTTCCAGGTCAGTGGCTACTACGGTCAGTTTGTTTTTTTCTACTTCAAATAAAAAATCTTCCAGGATAGGCAGTACCGTATTGGTATTGATAACACCGGCAATGTGCTGCAACTGCTTCAGCAAGGACGATGAGGAAACAATAAACTTCATACACAAATTTGAGTGCAGCGAAACTACACCTTTTTAAAATATCGTTGTCAAAATCAGCAGGCTGTGGATTAATTGTTCATTGAGCAGAAATTGTGAGCCTTCCGCATCTTTTGTATCTTACGCACATCAAATTTTTGTACGGATGTTTGACAAGCTTTTTGGAAGAAAAAAGAAAGCAGAGGAGCCGGGGCCGTCCATTGCTTTCGGGCGTTATTCTGACAATAATAAGCCGCCGGCAAAAGTGGCCCGGTGGACGGATGCGGATAATCTTTTTAAAGAAAAAAAATACCCGGAGGGGCTGGATGCCTTTTTTGAATACCTGCGTGATGAAGCCGTGCAGAATGTAGCCTATGAGCGCAACGGGCAGGAGGGCCGCTTTGAGCTGTACCAGGGCTCCAAAATGGTGAGGGGAAGCTTTAACGGGGACAACCTGCAGGCGGAAGTAACCCTGGCACGTATGCCGCAGTCATCGGTACCGGTGATGCGCCGGCTGCTGGAGATGAATTTCAGCCTTTACTACAGCCGCTTTGCGCTGGATGATGACCGCCTCTGTATGCGCTTTGATACCAGCATGGTGGCCGCCAACCCCAGCAAGCTGTACTACGGGCTCAAAGAGCTGTCCACCAAAGCCGATAAGCAGGATGACCTGCTGGTACAGGACTTTACCGCTCTGCATGTGGCAGACAGTGAGCATATACAGGAAATACCACTGCAGGAAAAAGAAGTGAAATATGAATACCTGCAAAAATGGCTGAAGCAAACGCTTGACCAGGCAGAGGCGCTGGATGCTGATAAGTTTTCAGGAGGCATTGCCTATATGCTGCTGGCGCTGGCCTACCGTATAGACTACCTGATAACGCCGGAAGGCAACCTGCTCAATGAGCTGGAAAAAGTAGGCGCTATTTATTTTCGTAAAGACGAGCGGCCGGCAACAGAGAAGTGCCGGGACATGATAGAAGCGCTGAGAAAAATACAGGCCAGGCCAAAGGAAGAGGTTTTCCCTTTTCTCTTCCGGTCAAAGTATACGTTCTCCATCGTATCCCCGCAAAATTTTAAGTCGGTGGCAGAAGCTATCCATGCTGCTAACCAGAATATGATCTGGTACCGGGATAATGGTTATCCCTTTATTGCCAATCAGGTGATTGAATACGGTCTTTCCTACTGCCAGTATTCGTATAGCCTGCCGCGGGTTATCTCTGACCTGGTGCAGCTCTATATGCATATCAACTACCAGGACTATTTCATCGCCCTTGGCTTTAAGCAGGAATGGTACGACTGGTTTCAAAATGAGTTTGAGACCGGCAGCATCACAGAAAGGATAAAACAGATTGAAGCTTTTTGGAAAAATAAGTACCCGCTGATGGATTTTAAAACACAAAACCTGCGGTTTGACAACCTGGTAAATTTCAACCAGACCTTTACCACGGAGATAGAGTTTTTAAATATGGAAAGCAAATAAAGCACCGGCTTCAGTACAAAACGATCAACCAATATGGATACGCAGCAGATCATAGAGCAATACCAGAATGCCATCATACAAATAGCCACCGGGGGCGGCACCGGTACTGGTTTTTATTTAAAAGAATACAACCTGATAGTGACCAACGATCATGTGGTGGCTGATAATGCAGAAGTAACAATAGCCGGAAAGGCATTTGAAAAAACACTCACCAGGGTATGGTATACCGACCGTAAGCATGATCTTGCTTTCCTGGAAGCACCGGCGCAGCACGACCTGCCGGAAATAAGGCTGGGCGACTATGAAGAAATGAAAGATGGTGACCGGGTGCTGGCCATCGGCCATCCGTACGGGCTGAACTATACCGCCACACAGGGCGTAATATCCAAGGTGGATCGCATACGTGACGGGCTGAAGTTTATCCAGATTGATGCGGCTATTAATCCCGGCAACAGCGGTGGCCCGCTGGTAAATGATGAAGGCGAAGTAATCGGGGTCAATTCATTCATCATCCGCGGTGGTGATAATCTTGGCTTTGCCCTGCCGGTGAGCTACCTGCGGGAAGCCCTGTCACTTTATCACCCCAACAGGGGGCAGGCTACCAGCCGCTGCTTCAGTTGCGGCTACCTGGTAACGCAAACAAATATTGACGCTGCCAAATACTGCCCGAGCTGTGGCACCGAAGTAAAGCTGCCGGAAATACCTGAGAAAGAAATAACACCCGTGGGCGCTGCCAAAACCATTGAGGAAATACTGGCAGCGCTGGGCAAAAATGTACGGCTGGCCCGCGAAGGTGTCAATCACTGGAGCGTAAAAGAAGGCTCTGCCAAAATAAAGATCATATACAATCCTGATAACTTCTTCATAGCCGGCGATGCCTATCTGTGCCAGATGCCGGCCGACCCGCTGCAGATAAAGCCGCTCTATCTTTTTTTGCTGCAGGAAAACTACCGCACGCAGGGCATGGTGCTGAGCTGCCTGAAGCAAAACATTGTGCTCAGCAGTATTTTTTATGATATGGATATGACAAAAGATACCGGCGTGGCTGCTTTCCGCAATCTTTTTCAGCAGGCCGATCATTATGATGATTACCTGAAAAAAGAATTTGGCTGCCAGGAGCGGCTGGAGGAGTAGCAGGCGGTATGCGTATGCTGCATCCGGATGGCTGACGGGTTGAAAAAGCCTGCAGGCTTGCATTTCGGAAAAAGAGTTTGTACTTTTCTGAACTAAACCATCCAAACCATGAGCAGCCATCCTTTGAAAACAGGCCTCTGCCTGCTTCTTTTTTCCGCACCCGCTATTTCTCTGGCACAGGATACACGGGCATTTAACCAAAATGCTTCCCGCAGCAACCATAGCCGCCTCAGCCTTTCTGTTACCCCTGTTTTTACCAACCCGGTACAGGCAAAAAATGATACGCTCCTCTTCCGCGGATCAGGAGCCGGTATGCAACTGGGCCTTGACTACCGCACCGGGGCCATTGGCATCGGGCTGGTATCCGGCTTTGGCACTTCGGGGTATGATGATGCTTCCATACAGGCTTTTATGAAGCGGACAGGCCTGCAGCCGGATGAAACCATCGTGCAGAAAAGCCGGCAGCAGCAGGCTTATATACTGGCAGGCCCCACATTTACCACCGGCCGGGGCATTGAGCTGACGGCGCATGTAAAGGGTGGCGCTTTCTTTAACAATGCCGGCAACCTGCAACTGCAGCGCAAAGGCGCCCAGCGGGTAGACTACCAGGTAGCCGCCGGTGATAAAGCAATACGGCCCGGGTTCCTTACCGGCATACGCCTCAGCTATGCGGCGGGCAGCCATTGGGCAGTAGGGCTGGCGGCTGATTACCTGCAAACCACCAGTACGCTATATCAATCTGATGCAAGGCAGGTTGGCAGCACACCGCTTTCGCTCAAAAGCACAGTAAAGGATCTGCTGGCAGGCGTCAGCATCAGTTATAATTTATATGGCAGCAGGGACGCAGCCAGCGGCCGGGCCAGTGGTAAAAGAAGCCATCGCGATGCAGCCAGCGGGCTGGCCACCGGAAAACGCAGTGCCCCCGCAGGGGATCATTCATCAGGGCTGGCTACCGGCAAAAGACAACACCAGCCCCTGATGGCAGGAGCAGGAGATAATGATGCCAGTTGCGGGACGGTAACACAAAAAACAACCTTTGCCGATGGCACCGTACAGGAAATGACCTTTGCCTGCCCGGCAGATGCGGCAGCGTTTATGGATCGTCAGCAAAATGATGCACCGCAACTGCGTGCGCAGAATAATAACACTGTACGCAGCAACCGCAGCGAGCTGAAAAGCATACTGGCAGAAGCCGATACAGACGGCGATGGTATATATGAAACAGATGTGACCGCACAGGTATACGATGACATTGTGCTGGAAGCAGGCACCCGTGTGCAGGATCATAATAGCAGCAGGAGCAATAAATCATCCGTGGCTGATCACAATAGCTCCCGCAGCAATAAATCAGCCAGCAAAGCAGCAGTACAGGATCACAACAGCAGCAGGAGCAATAAAAGCGCTTCTGCGGTGGCGCCGGGAGATAATACCGGGGAAGAGGATGAAGCGGTACAGCAGCGGGCCGGAATAAGCACCTCCCGCAGTAATATACGTACCCGCTCTGCCGTGCAGTCGCTGAGTGAAGATTTGTTTATTACCTATGGCACCGCGATAGTCAATGAAAAGGAAGTGCCGGTAAGGGTGGTTTATAAAGCAAAACATGAAACGGCAAAAAACTCAATCAGTAATGTCAGGTGAGCTGGTGTAAGGCTGGTGATGAAGGGCTGATTTGACAATTTACTAATAGCTAACAGCTAATAGCTATTAGCCA
>DAOLFO010000029.1:0-2668 GCA_035326305.1 Chitinophagaceae bacterium | reverse complement strand
TCATCCAATTCACGATTCCCTCTCACACATCTTCTTCAAATTAACCAGGCCCTGCTCAAACTGCTGATGCAGGCTGCGGGTGATCATCGGGCCCATCAGGCGGGCCATAGGCCAGGGAAAGGAACCGCTGTTTTGCCAAATAACTTTAGTAGCATTATCTGCTTCGGCCTCAAAAGCCCAGTTGTCTTTTGCTTTTGACTGAAATGGTTTGATAAACTCCAGGTCAAAGTGAAGATGCTTCTCATCCACGCTGTTTAGCGTCAGGCTGCCCACGCCTACCTTTTTACCTTCCCAGCTATAGCGGTGGCCCGGCGCCATGGGTGTGCCGGTGATCGTTCCCTTTGCTGTGGCATCCTTTTGCTGCCAGGGGTTCCATTGGCTGTAAAAATGCAGGTCGCCCACTTTGCTCATTACAGCCTGCAGCGGTGATTGTATCACAATCGTTTTTTCAATCACATAAGAGCGGGGCATAAATGCTGCCGAAATAAGCAGGCCGGCAATAAGGCCGAGGATGATATAAGCAACGAAAAGCATAACCGGGATTTTAGCAATGCTGAAAGTAAGGGATACGGGGGCGAAAAACAAATCGGGGGGTAGGGTTAGGAATTATGTTATGGGTTAAGAGTTACGGGTTACGGGTGGCTTAACTGCGAAGGCGGAGTGGCTCAAGGGATATCCGGTGTACAGGACGGCCATCAACCAGCGACCAGCGACCATCGAAAAATAATCACCGGTGACGGAGGCTGCCCCGCAGAATGTCGCTTTTGCAACCCCTTTGCTACTATCAGCGGCCCGAACTTTGATTTATTAAATCAATCAAAAAATACTTGTCATGGAAAAAATGAATTTCAGCATTGAGATCAACGCTCCGGCCAGCCGTGTATGGGAGGTGCTGTGGGCAGACGATACCTACCGCCAGTGGACCGCTCCGTTCAATCCCGGCTCCTATGCCGAATCGGACTGGAAAGAGGGCAGCAAAATATTATTTCTTTCGCCGGGTGGCGATGGCATGGTGGCCCGGATTGCGGCAAAGCAGCCCAATAAGTTGATGTCCTTTGAGCACTATGGCATGGTGCATAATGGTGTGGAAGATACCACCAGCGATGCCGTAAAGGGATGGGCCGGTGCGCATGAGGATTATCACCTGTCGGAGAAAGATGGCAAAACAACCGTGCGGGTGGAAACGGATATCACCGACGAATACAAGGAGATGTTTGAAGGTATATGGCCCAAAGCGCTGCAGCGGCTCAGGGAGATAGCGGAGGGGAGCTGAGGGAGGTTTAAGAAGTTTAAAGGGTTTAAAGTTTGAGGTTGAGAAGTCAGGGTGTTTAGATGTAGGGGAACCGCTGTTATACCGGCACTACAATTCTTTTTGTATTTTTTCCAGTATGGGCTTTAATACAGGTAGCTCTATTGTTATTACATCCCAAACTACTGGTAAGTCAGTGCCAAAGTATTCGTGTATGAGCCGGTTGCGCATTCCTTTTATGAGCGCCCAGGGTACATCGGGATATTGCAGTTTAACTGCTTCAGGCAATCGGGACACGGCTTCACCAAGAACCTGAATATTGTACAGGCAGGCCTCTGCAGCCATAAAGTTTTTAGAAAATTCCAGGAAGGAGATGTTGTGAGTATAAGCTGATACATGATCTATGGCCCGCAGCATATCACCTATCAGCGCAGAGGGTTTTCTGTCAGGCATACACAAAGTCTTTTTTAAGGGAGGAGAGATAGGGTTGCTTAACAGAGCGCAGGGGCACAACGTCTGTTTTAACGCCCAGCAGCGCCTCTATTTCATCGGCCATAGCAATGAAGCTGAGTCCCATTGGGCCATTGATTTCAACGGCAATATCAATATCACTGTCTGCCTTAGCTTCTCCGCGGGCATAAGAGCCGAATACGCCCAGAGCAGAAATGGGATATTTTTTCATCAGCGCCGGCTTGTGCCGGCGCAGCTTTTCCAATATGCTTTCCAGTGTATGCATAGCATTACAAATTTAAAAAACATTGTCTTAAAGTTTGTCCATCCTGGTTTTGGGGAGTTGGACTATTATTTACCCGTACCATAGCGTGCCTCCAGGGCTTTGTACAGTCGGGTGCTTTGCTGGTAAAAGAAAATAAGATCGCTGCGGAGGCGTGCCGGTATAGGCTCACTGTCGTTTTTGAGAGCCAGCAGCAGCACTTCCAGGTGCAGTTGTGCGGCGGTACCGCTGTCAAAAAACTCTGTAAACTGGCGCAGTATAGCTTCTGCATGCTGCGGCTCACCGGTGGCCAGAAGCAGGTAGTAATCCGGGGAAGTGACGAAGGGTGTTTCCATATTGATTAATTACTCCAAGATAAATATTTAATTATAAATACGCCCAATTAAAATATTTATATGTCATAAAGCAATTTTTATATGCTTTATTGTGTGATTTTAAAGAAATTAACCAAAATCGAATATGCTTATTTTGGCTTTAAATCACCTATTAAAGGGTATTTCATGCAGAAAAAGGCATATAACAGGATTAAAGCCGTGCTGGCTGAAAAATCAAAAGCGAATAAATGGCTGGCCGAACAAATGGGAGTAAACCCAAACACTGTTTCTAAATGGTGTACCAACCAGATGCAGCCTACGGTAGAGTCGCTGTTTAAAATTGCAGCAGTGCTGGATGTGAATGTGAGGGAG
>DAOLFO010000348.1:0-3379 GCA_035326305.1 Chitinophagaceae bacterium | reverse complement strand
CATCGTGTATTTCTTTTCTGTACAGGCGCTGGCTGCCGGCGAAGGCCTGGACAAAGGCGCTACCATAGGCGCTTACATCGGGTTATTTTTCCTGGCAGCCGTATTTACAGCTATCGGCATCTGTGTCAGCAGCTTTACCAGCAATGCTGTAGTGGCATTTATCATCAGTCTTATTGCCTGCGCATTGCTGTATTATGGCTTCAACGCTATCAGCCGCCTGCCTGCCCTGAGCGGCGGTGCGGATTACTATGTGGAAATGGCAGGCATAGATTTTCACTACCACAGCATCAGCCGGGGAGTGATAGATACCCGTACCCTCGTATATTTCCTGAGCCTGATTGCCCTGTTTCTCCTGCTTACTCAGCGAAACCTGTTAAAAAGATAACATGAAGCAGTTGACCGAACGGATTATTAATACAAAATATGGCTGGCTGCTGCTGCTGTTATTGCTGGCAGGGATCAATATCCTGGCTTCCTTATTTTATACCCGGATAGATCTTACTGAGGAAAAAAGGTACACCCTTAGCAAGGCCACCCGCAACCTGGTGCGCTCGCTGGATGATAAAGTGGAGATAGATGTTTTCCTGAAAGGTGATTTCCCTGCCGGTTTCCGGCGGCTGGCCGGCAGCACCGAAGATTTTTTGCAATTGCTGAAAGATCAGAATGGAGCGAAGGTGCAGTACCGGTTTATTTCACCCACTGATAATGTGCCGGGCACCGCCACGCTTTATGGGGATACGCTGACTGCATTAGGCGCCGTGCCTATCAACCTTACCGTGCAGAAAGAAGCAGGCCAGAGCAGCAATATTATTTTTCCCGCTGCGCTGGTGCGTTATAATGGTAAAGAAACCCTGGTCAACCTGTACCCGGGCGCCAGCGGGCAAATATCACAGGTGGAGATCAACAGTGCAGAAGCGCTGATGGAGTACCAGTTTGCCCATGCGCTGAATAAGCTGGTGCAGGAGAAGCAGCCCGGTATTGCTTACAGTGCCGGTAATGGAGAGCCCACTGATCAGCGTACCTATGACCTGTCCCTGTCCCTGCGCCAGGAATACCAGTTTGGCATGATTGACCTGAATAAGGAGGGAAGTATACCTGCGGATGTGGATCTGCTCCTGGTCGTAAAGCCGCAAATTGCTTTTACAGAATACGAAAAACTAAAAATAGACCAGTTTGTGATGCGTGGCGGCAAGCTGCTTTGCTTTATAGACAACCTGTATGCGGAGCAGGACAGCCTCGCTTTTAAGCCCCAGACCATAGCCTTTGACCGTAATCTGAACCTTACCGATCTTTTTTTCCGTTACGGGCTCCGCATCAATACGGATCTGATCATGGATCTGCAATGTGATCGCATCCCATTTGTAGTGGGGGGAAATAGTGATAACCCGCAATATGAATTTTTAGGATGGAATTATTACCCGCTGCTCACTCCTGCTGCCGGTGGCACTTTTACAAGCAGGCTGGGCTATGTGGCAGGCCGGTTTGTCAACTCTATTGATACCATCAAAGCGGAAGGGCTGAAAAAAACGCCGCTGCTGGCATCTTCGGCCAATTCCCGCATCATCAGCACGCCAGCGCTGATCAGCCTGAATGAAAACAAAAATGTGCCGCAGGACGAAAAATTTAAGCAGCAGGCCATCCCGGCTGCTATGCTGCTTGAAGGAAAATTTTCATCGCTGTACCGCAACCGTATATCCCGTGCGCAAAGTGACAGTCTGAATGCACAGGGCACTCCTTTCTCCGCTGCCTCGGTGGATAATAAAATAATAGTGGTGGCCGACGGGGATATGGTGCTCAATGATTTTTTGCCGCCGGCTGTACCCGGAGAGCCGCCGGTGCCGTTGCCGATGGGCTGGAACAGGTATACCTATGGCGAATATGAAAAGCAATCTCAGTATGGCAAGCTGTTTATACCTGTAGCCAACCGCGACTTTTTATTGAGCTGCGTGGAGTACCTTGTAAGTGACCCCACCATCAGCCAGACAAAGAACAAGGACATCGTACTGCGCCTGCTGGACAGCCAGAAAGTGAAAAAGGGTAAAACCACCTGGCAACTGATCAGCATTGCACTGCCGGTGCTGCTCGTGATACTGGCCGGATGGGTGTACCAGGAAGTAAGGAAAAGAAAATATGCTTCCTGATTCCGGTAGTTTTCGTGAGAAAAGCTAACCGGGACTCCGCTATCTTTGCTGTTTAATCTTACACTTTTCATGACACCTGAACAGATTACCTACCTGGTATTCGGCATTGTACTGGTACTGGCGCTCGTTTTCGATCTTGGCTTATTAAGCAAAAAAAATCAGAAGGTTACTATAAAGCAGGCATTGTATCAAACCTTTTTCTGGGTAGGCCTGGCGCTCGCCTTTTGTGTATTTATGTGGATTGAGGATGGTCAGAAGCCCGCGCTGGAGTACCTGAGCGCCTACCTGATGGAGTGGAGCCTGAGCGTGGATAATATTTTTGTATTCATCCTGATATTCAGCTCTTTTGGTGTAAAGGAAAAGCATTATGGCCGGGTGCTGCTTATCGGCATCCTGATGGCCATCGTATTCCGTATCATTTTTATTACGGTAGGCGTGGCGTTGGTGGAGCGTTTTCACTGGCTGCTTTATATTTTTGGCGTATTCCTGGTTTATACCGGGTACAAGATGTTTTTTACCAATGACGAAGAATCTTTTGACCCGCATGATACCAAAGTGTACCGCTTCCTGAAGCGGCTGTTGCCGCTGGTGCCGCATGACGGAGATGGTAAATATGTGATAAGGGAAAACGGCAAGAAAAAATACACTATTCTTTTTGTGGTCATCATCATGCTGGCGGCCATTGACCTGGTTTTTGCCCTCGATTCCATACCGGCGGTGATGGGCATTGTGGATACCAAAACCCCCGGCTATGAGGACACGGCCCGCCTCGTAATTTACACGTCCAATATTTTTGCCGTGCTCGGCTTGCGTTCCCTGTTCTTTCTGCTGCGCGGTGCCGTGAGCAAGTTTGATTACCTGCAGCAGGGTATCGCTATAGTGCTCGTGTTTATCGGTATCAAAATGCTGTGTGAACACTGGATCAACCAGGTGCTGGATAAAACAACACAGGTGTTTATTTCCCTTGGTGTTATCATGGTCTGCATATCCGGGTCAATTTTCTATTCTATTTTTATGCAGAAAAGGGGATTGCCCAAAGATGTAGAGGATGAAAGCGTGAGGCAGTAGCTTGCGATGTAAGATGTAGGGTGTACGATGTACGGCATAGTGAATTACGATTTTTGATTTAAGATTTACGAATAATGTGCTGGTTGCTGGTCGCTGGTCGTTATCCGTCATCCCCTTTCAGCCGCTTGTCATGCCGGCGCAGGAGGCATCTGAGAGACAGCCAGAATGTA
>DAOLFO010000028.1:0-17894 GCA_035326305.1 Chitinophagaceae bacterium | reverse complement strand
ATACAGATCCGTCACCCAATGGCGGCTGTAGAGGTGTGTCCTGAAATCGAAAGAACGTGTCCTGCCCTTTTCTTCCCGGTTTGGGTTCAGAAAATCGAATCCCGTACCAAGGCTTACGGATAACCCGCGGTAGGCCACATTTACTCCCGTTATCACAAAGGTATTGGGGCGGTAGCGCAGCTCATTGGTTTCGTCTGCCTGCAGGCCCAGTGAGGTATAGCGGCGGGATAAATAAAGCCGGCCCAGCAATGCCTGCTTATATGAAATGATATACGGCTCTTCTTTCTCCTCTTTTTCTTCCTGCTTTGTATCAGCAGCGGGATTTTTTTGTGCAGCCGCCATGGAGCACAGCAGGCAGCAGGCGCATAGTATGATCAGGTTGACAGGCTTCATTCATCAGGACCGGGCAGTGTGAGCCTCACCCGGTGCCGGAAAGGTTCATTACTGTTTTCAGGTACCGGCTCTGTGCGGGGCTGCCCGGATAAATAACCATTAAGATAATGGATGTTGTAAATATCTCCCGGTTTTATTTTATGCACAGCCGGCATCAGCCTCCCGGTTACGGGGTTGGCATAAATATATAGTCCACCATCTTCCCGGTATTCTTCCATCAGCCAGGTGGGAAACGCAAGGATAAAATCATCGCCGGCAAAACCATAGGCAATGCTGTTATGATCATAGGTTCTCCTTTCCACAAGAGTTTTCCGCGGGTTTTGTACAAAAACAAGCGGCTTACCCCCAACGTTTACTATTTGCCCGTATACATCCCGTACAGAAATCATTATGTACTCTGCATTAAACCCGGTGCTGTCAGCGCCTCTTACTGATACCACCAGCAGGCCCGCCCCGTCAAAAGGGCAGTGCTGCGCCCGCAGGGAGCCGGCAATGAATAAAAGAGTAAAAATCAAGCAGGACTTTTTCATTGATGATTATTATTTTTTGCTGCAAAGAAGACGCAAAGGATTTAAGGCGAGACCGCTTTTTAATTCCCGGCACGCTCATCTGTCAGTTTAAAAAAGTATATCAGCTCTCCGGATCCCACTCTGTGCCTTTTATGCGGCCCAGCAGTTGCAGGCTTTTAGTTTCCTTTTCAAAGCTGCGGATCAGCCATACCAGTCCGTCCGTGGTTTTTTTTGTCCACTGCTTGTCGTAGAAATAATAATCTCCTTCGGTATGCACATCAGCAGGCTGGCCAAAAGCTTTTTGCGTATAGGCGGCCAGGTCATAGTCGTCCTTATATACGATATAAAAAGCATAGACAAACCCTTTACCTGTAATCTTTGCAGGGTCAATACTGGTCCAGTCTCTTTCATATTCACCAAACTCTCCCTGTACCATTCTGCGTTCAGTTTTCAGCAATGTTTTTTTCTCTTCTTCACTGATGCCGTGCACCATCACCCTGACAGACTCAATGTTTCCTTTCTTCAAAGGAATATCAAGCGATATGGGTTCAAAACGGCCATCGGCTTCTGCTTTCTCCAGGTTTATTTTAGCGGCAAATGCTTTTAATGACATGCCCAGGTATACCTGGCCCAGCTCAGCAGGTATAAATTTTTTTTGCGCAGCATAGCTGAATTTGCCGGGCGCCTGCGCCGCAGCAGTCAAAGCGGATGCCAGCAAAAATGCCAGCAGGTAAACTGTTATTCTCTTCATTTTTGTTTTAGTTAAATGCCACAATAAATCTACTCCCCGGCCTCCACTCTGCACATAACCGCTGCCGATTATTTTTTTCATCCACAGCTTTTGAGTTTTCATTTTTTTACTTAATTATCCCGCTTTTTCATGCCAAAAAACAGGGCACACTTCTTTTATACCGGATATGATTTTATAACCTGTTATATAACCGGCATTGGTTAAATTTACCCCCAGATTCCCTCATTATGAATTTTGACCGAAAGGACCTGACAGATGCACAGCTCCGGCAGTTATATGAACAATTGCTGTGGCCCCGCATGATAGAAGAAAAAATGCTCGTGCTGCTGCGGCAGGGCAAGATATCCAAATGGTTTAGCGGCATTGGCCAGGAAGCTATTGCAGCAGGCGCCACTGCCGCCATGCAGCCGGATGAATGGGTGATGCCCCTGCACCGCAACCTCGGTGTGTTCACCACCCGCCATATGCCGCTGCACAGGCTCTTTAAGCAATGGCAGGGTGCCCCGGACGGGTACAGCAAGGGCCGTGAGCGCAGCTTTCACTTCGGTAGCAGGGAGCATCATATCTGCGGTATGATATCGCACCTGGGGCCGCAGCTCGCCATTGCCGATGGTGTGGCGCTGGCCTATAAGCTCAAAGGTGAGCCTAAAGTGTCGCTGGCTTTTACAGGTGAGGGTGGCACCAGCGAAGGTGATTTTCATGAAGCGCTGAATGTGGCAGCCGTATGGGATCTGCCGGTTATTTTTTTAATAGAAAACAACGGCTATGGCCTCAGCACACCCACCAGTGAGCAGTACCGCTGCATCAGCCTTGTGGATAAGGCAAAGGGATACGGCATGGAAGGCGTAGCAGTAGATGGTAATAATGTGCTGGCCATGTATGATACGGTAAAAGGTGTACGGGAATACTGCATCAGGCACCAGAAGCCTTACCTGGTGGAAGCCATCACCTTCCGTATGCGCGGGCATGAAGAAGCCAGCGGCACCAAATATGTGCCACCGCAGCTTTTTGAATTATGGAAGCAGAAGGACCCTATCAGCAACTATGAGCAGTACCTGCTGCAAAGCGGTGTAATAAATGAGGAAGAAGTAACCGGGTTAAAAGAACGCTTCCGCGAAAAAATAGAAAGTGAGCTGGCTACGGGCTTTCAGTCACCGGCTACAGTGGCGGATGAGGAAACAGAGCTGAATGACCTGTATAAAGAACGGGAAGAGCCTGCCATTTCCGTTATTGACAACGCCGCTGTAAACAGCGTGCCGCCGCACGGTACAGAAAAAAGATTTATTGATGCCATTCGTGAAGGGTTAGATCAAAGCCTGGAGCAGCACAGCAACCTGGTCATCATGGGGCAGGATATAGCGGAGTATGGCGGCGCTTTTAAAATCACAGATGGTTTTGTTGAAAAATATGGTAAAGCCCGTATCCGCAATACGCCTATTTGCGAAAGCGCCATCGTTGGTGCAGCACTGGGCCTGAGCCTGGAAGGGCAAAAGGCTGTGATGGAAATGCAGTTTGCCGATTTTGCATCAGTTGGCTTTAACCAGATAGTAAACAATCTCGCCAAAATACATTACCGCTGGGGACAGGCAGCCGATGTAGTGGTACGTATGCCCACCGGCGGCGGTGTGGGAGCCGGCCCTTTTCACAGCCAGAGCAACGAAGCCTGGTTTACCCATACACCAGGGCTGAAAGTAGTATACCCATCCACACCACTGGATGCAAAAGGACTGCTCATTGCTGCTATTAATGACCCCAACCCCGTTCTGTACTTTGAGCACAAAGCCCTTTACCGCAGCGTGAGCGGCCCGGTGCCGGAAGATTATTATGAAATCGCCATCGGCAAAGCCCGCCATGTGCAGGAGGGGGAAGATATCAGCATCATTACGTATGGCAGTGGCGTGCACTGGGCGCAGGAGTATGCCGGCCTGCACCCGGAGCTTTCTGCAGACATACTTGATCTGCGCACCCTGCTGCCATTAGATTATCCTGCCATCCGTGCGGCCGTAGCCCGTACAGGGCGTGTGCTCATCCTGCATGAAGACACGCTTACCGGGGGCATTGGTGGTGAAATAGCAGCATGGATAGCAGAGCATTGCTTTCACCTGCTGGATGCACCAGTAGTGCGTTGCGCCTCGTGGGATACGCCGGTACCGTTTAATATTGAGCTGGAGAAAGCATTTTTAGCAAAATCAAGACTGGATGAGGCTATTATGAAGCTGCTGGCGTATTAAGATGCCGCAACTTATACCGAAACTATTACCTGTATGAAGCATTTGCTTATCTGCCTTATCATTTACGTAAGCAGCAACTCCGGATAAATGGAAGTCAATGATCTCATATTTTAACTTAATATGGAAGGATACCATATACTGGCAAACGAAAGGCTGACCCAAAGTATTATGAATGCCCTGGGCAGAAAGTCTTATCCCACTTATGCCATCATTGATAAATACGGAAATGCGGAGCTTTCTAAAGCAGGATACCCAATTAAACGTCAAAAACTGACAGAGCAGGTAGAAAAGGTGCTAAAGCGATGAGAGAGCAGCAACAAGGCTATTTACAACATTTCCTAAAGGAATCCATCCTGTTATGGAATGGCCTTATTTGAAATAAAACAAAGCTCATTTAACTAAACAAATACTCCACATCCTCCCTTGTCAGGCTCTTCACAAAGGTGGCATCATCTGCAATCAGCTCTTTGGCCAGTGTGCGTTTCTTTTCCTGCAACTGTAATATTTTATCTTCAATCGTATCGCGGCAGATCATACGGTAGGCAAAGATATTTTTCGTTTGCCCGATGCGGTGCGTACGGTCTATAGCCTGCTGCTCCACTGCAGGGTTCCACCAGGGATCTACTATATATACATAGTCCGCAGCAGTAAGGTTAAGGCCCACCCCGCCCGCTTTTAGCGAAATAAGAAATACCCGTACCTCCTCTTCATTTTGAAAACGCTGGATTGCTTTTTCCCTGTCAGGTGCTGTTGTGCTGCCATCAAAGTATTCATATTTCACTCCCAGCTCGTCCATCTTTGCCCGTATCAGCGCCAGCATACCGAGAAACTGTGAAAACACCAGTGCTTTATGATCGCCGATATTCTCCACTATTTCCCTTGCCAGCTCATCCAGCTTGATAGAGTGGTTTTCAAATTTTTCTTCTTCATTCAGGATAGCCGGGGAATCGCAGATCTGCCGCAGCTTCATCAGCCCCTGCAAAATGGTAAGCTGCGATCGCTGTATGCCCTGCTCCTGGATGGTGCCCAGTATTTTATCCCTGAACTCATTGCGGTAAGCATCATAAATACGCCGCTGATCATCTTCCATTTCGCACCAGAGTATCATCTCCTGTTTTTCCGGCAGGTCTTTTGCCACCTGCTCTTTTGTCCGCCTCAGTATGAAGGGGTACAGGATTTTTTTCAGGTGCTCTTTGCGATCCTGCTCGCCAAACTTATCAATAGGCACTGCAAATTCATTGCGGAAAAATTCCATAGTACCCAGCATACCGGGATTCAGGAAGTTCATTTGTGCAAAGATGTCAAACGTATTATTCTGCAAAGGCGTACCGCTCATGCACAGCCGGTTTTTTGCATGCAGCAGGCTGGCGGCTTTTGTCACTTTGCTTGCGGGATTTTTGATAGCCTGCGATTCATCCAGCACCACGTAGTCAAACCGTACCGAGGTCAGCAGCTTGATATCGCTGCGCAATGTGCCGTAAGTGGTGATGGTTACATCATGATCCAGCAGCTCCTCCAGCAGCCGTGTACGTGCCGCACCATGATGGATGCGGTAGCTAAGCCCCGGTGTAAATTTTTTTATCTCATTTTCCCAGTTGTAAATAAGCGTGGTGGGGCATACCACCAGCGCCTTGATAGATCCGTTTTCCAGCCGGTAATGCTCCAGGAAAGAAAGCGCCTGCACTGTTTTACCCAGGCCCATATCGTCTGCCAGTATGCCGCCCCATTTGATTTCTTTCAGGTAATTGAGCCATTGATACCCGGCCACCTGGTAGGGGCGCAGTATGGCTTTCAGTGTTGCCGGCGGATCAAGTTCTTTTATCTGGTTAAACTGCCGGAGACTTTCATATTTTTCTTCGAGCTGCACCACCAGCTCTTCCTCATCGCGGTTTTCATACAGCTCATCCACCACGCTCAGGTGATAGCGGGACAGCTTCAGGTTGCCCTGGCTTCCTTCACCCACCCGGAAAAGCAGGGAATATTTTTTCAGCCACTCCTCGGGCAAAATACCCAGCGTACCGTCATTTAACTGTACAAACTGCTGCTTATTGGCCAGCGCCCTTTTTACTTCGGCCACTGTCACTTTCTGATCGCCGAATACAATATCAATTTTGGCATCAAACCAGTCGGTATTGCTGCTGATAAAAATTTTTGTTTGCGGCCTGGCCGTGTTGAACCTGAAATTGCGCAGCGCATCAAAGCCAAATACGGGAATCTTCATGTCCTTCATGGCATCTACAAACAGGAAGAACCAGTTATTCTTCAGCACTTCTGTCCCTTTCAGCGCCAGCGACCCGGATTCTTCATTGACAATAAAGCTGGAGTGAAGATTTTTCAGCTTGTCAATAAACTGGTTTTCCACTTCACGGTTGCGGTGCACAATCATCACTTTGTCCTGCCGCGGAACGATGATTTCGTCCCTGTCCTTCGCTTTCGTTTCATACCCTTTGTAGGTAAATACCGGCTGAAAAACCAGGTAGTCCCCTTTTTCCTGCAAAAACAATTTTACTTCCGGCTCGCCGGATTTTACTTCCTGTACAATGGATTTGTCAAATTCCACTTTCATTTCCCGCGCCAGCGGCAGCAAAAATCCCTGCAGTTCCTGCGGCCATTTATCAGCGGCAATGCTGATGCTGCCGGCGGGCAAAAATCTTTCTGCCAGGTGTATCACTTCATTGTTTTTCCAGAGGTGCAGTTGATTGTTGTATAAAAAGAATAGCGGCGAAGGGCTTTCGTTATCGCCCAGCGCATAGTCCATACTGCCGGCTTTTACCCGGCAATGCACGGCATAGGCCCCATTCTTTTTTACCTGGAAGGAAAGCCTTGCCTCCTGTGCCGCCACCTGCAGCGGCTCCAGGTGATTTGTTTTAAATGCTTTTCCCTGCGGTAAAATATAAAACAGGGCGCCTTCGGGTGGCTCTGCACACAGTTTTTTAATACGTGGAAATAAATATTCGGCTACCAGCTCTTTGGTCTCAGCAGGCAGGTCATCCTGCTCCTGGTGAATGATGTTTTCCCAGATACCGGAAAAAGGGGAATTGCGGCTTACGTATTTACTTATTTCTGTATCCTGCAGCTTGCGTAATATAGTGAGCAGTTGCCTGTCTTCTTCAGGCAGCTTGTCTGTATCCACGTAGCGGCTGATATCCGGCTTCTCCACTTTGCCGGCAAAGCCACCGTTTTCTGCAGCTTCCCCCCATATCGCATCTACCGAAAACCAGGGATATTCTTTTTTATTAAAATTAAATACCACCCCCATGCGATGTGTGGGTGACGGGGCTTCTGTTTCCACCGTTTCAGTTATGATCACCTCCTGTTGTTTTTCCTTTGGCTCCATCGGCCTCAGTACAGGGCGTACCGGGGCAGCCACGGGCGCCACCCGCTTGATAGTAGGATCCAGTACCCGCAAAAAGGGCTTACCTTCTTTATACACAAATTCAAACTTGCCGGCCAGGTCATCTTCCAGCGAATAACCGTATGCCTCCAGCAATTTGTTTTTTTCCTTGTCCCAGTTGCGTATACTGTCAAAATAATTGGCGCCATACGCATTGAGCAATTGTAAAAAAACGATCACTTTGGGCAGGCAGAGGATATGTGCTGTATCGGCATAGTCGCAACTGGTGTCAAAGTTGCGCTCTTCATTTTTCCGGATTAATACTTTATAGGTTTCGCCATCAAGCGTCACACTGGCTTTTACCGTTTCGTTTTCCGCCAGCTCTATATTGGCTTTTTGTGTACGCAGGTATGCTTCTGCCTCTAAAAATGTATCGGGCGAAGAAAGCAGGCGTAATGTTTTCAGATCAATTGCTTTCATTTTAGCGACAGTGTGCCGCTGGTCATACTCCACTTCTGTTGACTGCAACTGGCCTTTGTCGATAAGCTCCTGCAACTGCAGCAGGGCGGCTGTCTCATGCCGGCAGATATCGCCCAGGTTGTAAGGGCAGCTACAGCGCAGCGAAAGCCCTTTCGGGTCCCTGAATTTTTGAATATATACTTTGTAAAAAGTAGCGTAGCTGTCATCCTTTACACGGAATACGGCAGAGCCAAACAGGTCGTCATACTCCACCAGTTCCGTAAACCCGATAGCATGTATCTTCTTCCCGCGGCGGATTACTTCATCAGTTCCATGGGTATACACGTACTTCAGCAAATGTGGTAGCGCCATAATCTCTTTTCAGTAAACAATTAGCCGGCCTTACAGGCAAAAGTGCCTGTGGCAGGCGTTCTAAAAAGGCCAACCGGCAAATGTAAAAGAATGTAAATGGTATTTCCTTGCAAAAAGAGAAGAAATAAAAATAAATTTTGCTGCGCAAAATATGCGCTGAAAAAAGTGGTATCTTTATTGGTTTGCCTTTCCTGTCAGCCCTCTTGCATCTACCAGCCGCCCATCCCGGTAAACGGGTAAAACATCTGCCACATCGGGTGTCAGGCAAAAGCGGATATCTTCTATCAGCCCAAAGCGTTCCACCAGCCGGTGATAGTGTGTCAGCTTCGGAGCAAAATCAGGCAGGTTATTCCTGTGCTTTGCATATACCATCTCGGCCATGAGCGAACTGTCGCAGTGTATTTCAAAATGCTTTTTGATGCGGTGTATTACTGCTCCTGCAAAAAGTGTGTCTTCCAGGTTAAAGCGGTCTTTCCACCCTGCACAGCCCAGTATCACATTCTTTTTTTCAGTTATTAAAAAATCACATACGGCGGACAGGTTGGGAAAGGAGCCGGAGATGATCGTTTCTGCCCCCCGCTCCAGCGCCATGTGCAGCAGGCGGGTACCGTTGGTGGTGGTCAGCACCAGTGTTTTATTTTCAATAAAATCCCGGCTGTACTCCAGTGGGGAGTTGCCGTGGCTAAGGCCATCTGCCAGCTTACCGTCCCTTTCGCCTGCGGCAATGCCATCTATATTTTTGCTGATCTCAATGGCCTTGGGCACCGAGTCTACCGGTATCACACATTTGGCACCGTTGTAAAGCGCCGAGGCAATAGTAGAAGTGGCGCGGAAAACATCAATGATCACCACCACGCTGCTGGTGGCCTCATACAGGTGCAGCAGGGCAGGAGAGATACAGGTATGGAGGGTGGGTTTGCCGGTACTCATATACTGGGCCAAAAGTAAGGTAATAGACCATCATTTGCCCGGCATATTCTTTTTATTTCACCAGCCATTTTTTCCACTTATCAGATTCCGCCGTTTCTTTAATGACACGGTTTCTTTCCTGCAGCATACGGCTCAGGTATTTGGTCAGGTACATTTTATTAAATGCTTTACCAATGCCGCCATAGGGAGATTCAAAGTCAAACAGGTCAATCATGATCGTACCATTGTCGCATGGCTTGAAGTAATGCTCATGCTTCAGGCTTTTAAAATCTCCTTCGATCTGCTCATCCACAAACATTTCGCCTTTCTTCATGGCCGTGATCTTGGTGCGCAGCAGCCTTGTTTTAAAAAGATGCTTTGCCTTCCACGTAACGGTCTCATCTTTTTCAATAAGCCCAAAACGGGTACCCGCCACGGCTTCTTCCTTGTAGCGGCTCATGGATTGCTTGTGAAGATCGATGCAGCGGGCCAGGTCAAAAACCCTGTCTGAAGGCGCTGCAATAAATGTGGTAAGGTGTATGGATGGCATATCTGTTCTGATCGCTGTGGCAGGTAGCATAGGGCGGATATTGTTTGTCAGCACTGCCGCAAAAATCATGCAAAGGGCATCTTCACCACCTGTGCTTCCAGTTGTTTATCCCGCACTTTAATGTAGATTTTCGAGTCCGGTGCGGCAAATTCCGTACGGACATATCCTATACCTATCGCCTTGCCCAGGCTGGGCGATTGTGTGCCGGAGGTAACACGCCCTGTTTCATGGCCCGCTTCGTCCACGATGCTGTAGCCGTGACGGGGTATGCCCTTGTCCACCATTTCAAACCCGATGAGCTTTTTGGTTACTCCTTCCTTTTTCTGCTTTTCAAATATTTCACGGCTGGTAAATGCTTTGGTGAATTTGGTAATCCATCCCAGGCCGGCTTCTATTGGTGATGTGGTATCGTCAATATCATTGCCATACAGGCAAAATCCCATTTCCAGCCGCAGCGTATCCCTTGCCCCGAGGCCGGCCGGCTTGATACCTGCTGCCTGGCCGGCTTCAAAAATGGCATCCCATATCCGGGTGGCATCATCGTCCTTGTCTTCAAAATAAATTTCCACTCCGCCTGCCCCGGTATAGCCGGTAGCGCTGATGAGCACATTGTCCACGCCGGCAAATTTCCCTTTTACAAAGGTGTAATACTTCAGGTTCATAATATCTGCATCTGTCAGCGGTTGCAAAATCTTAGTGGCTTCAGGCCCCTGTATGGCCAGCAGCGCTGTTTTGTCAGAAATATTGTGCATTTCCACTCCTTCCGTATTATGCCGGCTAATCCACTCCCAGTCTTTTTCAATATTAGCGGCATTTACTACCAGCATGTACACTTTATTTTCTTCAATGCAGTATACCAGCAGGTCGTCTACTATACCGCCGTTTTCATTAGGCAGGCAGCTATATTGTGCCTGCCCGGCCTGCAGCTTTGCCGCATCATTGCTGGTTACCCGCTGTATCAGGTCAAGTGCTTTTTCTCCTTTTAATATAAACTCGCCCATGTGGCTCACATCAAACACACCGGCGGCCCTGCGCACTGCCGCATGCTCATCATTAATGCCACTGTAGCTGATGGGCATATTGTATCCGGCAAAAGAGGCCATCTTAGCGCCCAGCGCTATATGTTTTTGTGTAAAAGGGGTCTGCTTCATATTGCGGGTTTTTAACTGCGCAAAAGTAAGGGGGAACAAGTGATAAAATATAAGACGTTCATCAAATAGTGCTAAAACATTTTTCTACGCTGCCAATCGTTTTGTGGCATCATGCTGCTTTGCGGGTGTATAACAGCTTCCCGCTCCTGTAGCTGCATTATATATTGCTGCAGTTTTTTTTCTTACTATTTACCAGTCGTTTACCGCCTTTATGACAAATAAAGATTGGGTCGGGCTTCATTATTAGCTAACTTTGCAGCGCTCTTTACATATTTTTTCAAGCATTACACTATATGCAACCCCTGCAACACATAACCATAATTGGTGGGGGCAGTTGGGCAACGGCATTAGTTAAGATTTTTTCTGAAAGTAACATTCGTGTTACCTGGTATCTGCGTTCGCAGCAACAGGTTGATTACCTGCTGGCTCATGGCAGAAACAGGAATTACCTGGGTTTTTTACAACTCGATCTGCAATTCATCCGACCTGTATCATCGCTGAAAGAAGCTGTAGCTTCTGCGGATGATGTTTTATTTGCTGTACCTTCTGTCTACCTCGAACAGGAGCTAGCGCCACTGGCGCCTCCGGCTGTTACCGGCAAAAACCTGTACGTGTCCGTAAAAGGCATTGTATCAGAAGACCTGCTGATCCCTTCCGTTTTCCTGTCAAAATTTTTTCAGCACCCGGTAAAAAATATTACCGTGCTGGCAGGGCCCTGCCATGCAGAAGAGGTGGCGGCCGGGCGCAAGACCTATCTTACCATAGCAGGTAAAAATGATAAGCTCGTTGTCCGGATGGCGAAAGCCATTACCTCTCACTACATCAGTACAGTAAAAAACAGTGACCCGCATGGCGTGGAATACGCAGGCATATTAAAAAATGTAATCGGCATTGCCTCAGGCATGGTAAAAGGTATGAACTATGGCGACAATTTCCTGGCTGTTGTCATTTGCAATGCAATGAAAGAGGTCAGCCAGTTTTTGCAGGCCGTGGATCATGCCCCGCGCAACCTGTATGATTCTGCTTACTTTGGCGATTTGCTGGTAACAGCTTATTCCCCTTTCAGCCGCAACCGTACGTTTGGCGAAATGATTGGCCGCGGCTATAGCATACCCTTGGCAGAAAGCCGTATGAGCATGACGGCTGAAGGACAGCCTGCCGTAAAAGGCATTTTGCAAATGGCCAAAATGATAGGGCTGCACATGCCCGTCATCTCGGCTGTATACCGTATGCTGTACCAGCATGCTTCGCCCTATGCCGAATTTAAATTATTAGAAAATCAATTACGATAAAACGAATAACTATGCTACTACTTGCTACAGACCTGGACGGAACTTTTCTCGGCGGAAAAAGCGTGTACCGCCAGCAATTGTACCGGCTTATACGGGAGAGGCGGGATGTGCAACTGGTATTTGTCACCGGCCGCGGACTGGAAAAGGTTATTCCCCTGCTGAAAGACCCCGTTATCCCTAACCCGGATTATATTATTTGTGATGTAGGCGCCACTATTGTAAACGGCCATACACTGGAGCCTGTACAACCGCTGCAGTCGGATGTAGAAGAAAGATGGCCGGGCAGCCTGGTAGTGCACAACCGCATAAAGAAAATAAAAGGCTTAGTGCGCCAGGAAGTGCCGCAAATGCGGCGCTGCTCTTATTTGTATAGCAAAGAAGCGGATACAGATGCATTAAGATCAGTGGCAGAAAGCCTGGGTTGTGATATGCTGCTTTCGGCAGGTATGTACGCAGATATTTTGCCAAAGGGCATTAATAAAGGTTATTCTCTGCGGCAATTAGTAAGAATGTTAAACCTGCCGGAAGAGCAGATACTGGTGGCCGGAGATACACTTAATGATCTCTCGCTGTACGAAACAGGGTATAAAGGAGTGGTGGTAGGTGAAGCAGAGCCCGCACTTACCGAAGCCACAAAAAATAAGGAACAGGTATATCATGCGGAAAAAGCCGGCTGCGGCGGTATACTGGAATCATTCGCTCATTTTCATGCTTTCCGGGGGCTGAAGCCTGCCGTGGAAAACGAAACGCTGAAAAGCAAAGCGGCAGACAGCCAGTTGCTGATGGTATACCATCGCCTGCCGTATGAAATAAGGGAAATAAATGGAGCAAGGGAGCGTATACCGCCACAAAGCCCCAATGGTATCATCCCCTCGCTTATGGGCTTTTTCCGCGGCGGGCGGGCCGGCACCTGGATTGCCTGGGAGGAAGTGGAAAACAAAAAAGAAACCTTACGGAATATTTACCCGGATGAAGCTAATTACCCCAACCTGCTGGCCTCCCGCATCGGGCTTACCAAAAAAGAAGTGGACTTGTTTTACAAAATATTTTCAAAAGAAGCCTTCTGGCCCACTATCTTTTCCTTTGTTGACAAAGCAAAATTTAATCACCATCACTGGGAGCATTATGTAAAAATAAACCGGCTCTTTGCAGAAAAAACAGCAGCAGAAGCAGACCATGGCGCCCTGGTATGGGTGCATGACTATAACCTGTGGATGGTACCGGGTTTTCTGCGCCAGCTACGGCCTGACCTGCGCATAGCATTTTTTCATCACACCAGCTTTCCGCCGGCTGATATTTTTAACATCATTCCCTGGCGGGGAGATATTATTGGCAGCCTGCTGCAGTGTGATTATATCGGGTTTCATATTCCCCGGTACGCAGAGAATTTTATAGATGTGGTAAAAAGCCAGTTGCCGGTGAAAGTGCTGGAAGAAACAGACTGTACAGAACGGTTCCTGAGCTATAGCTGCCCGCTGGGCGTGGAGAAAATGACCCGCAGCATTTATGTAAACGAACGTACCGTAAAGCTGGGCGCCCATCCTATTGGTGTAAATGCAGGTTATATCCGTGAGCTGTATCAAAATCAAAGCACGCAGTCAGCTATCAGTTCCATGCGTCAGAAGCTGGGCAATAAAAAAGTGGTGCTGAGCGTGGAAAGGCTCGATTATGTAAAAGGCCCGCTTGAAAAAATTAATGCTTTCCAGGAGTTCCTGGAGCAGTACCCCGAGTTTCATGGCAAGGTAGAGCTCATCAATATCTGTACGCCTCCGGCACAGGGCATGAAGATTTATGATAAAATACAGCAGGAGCTGGAGCAGGCCGTAGGAAAAATCAATGGCAGGTTTTCTGGTTTTGACTGGACACCCATTCATTTCTTCTTTCGTTCTTTCCCTTTTGAGGAGGTGGTGGCCTATTATGGCCTGGCTGATGTGGCATGGATTACACCGCTGCGCGACGGGTTAAACCTTGTAGCCAAAGAATATGTGGCCGCACAGGGATTGCGGGAAGACGATGCCGGGGTTTTATTATTGTCAGAGTTTGCCGGCGCTTCAGTAGAGCTGGGGTATGCACTTCGTACCAACCCGTATGACCGTAAATCGCTGCGGGAAGGATTGCTGCAGGCGCTTGTTATGGATCCGGCTGAGCGTAAAATGCGAATGGGCCGCCTGTACGATACGGTAAGTTATTTCGATATTGATTTCTGGGGCAATGAATTTTTGCAGGAGCTGGAAAATACGGCTGACCCGGCAAAGCCTGCCATCATGCACGGGCAAAAAACAATAATGGCGCCTGCATAAGCTGATAATAAAGCAAAGAGGCCCTTCAACAAGGGCCTCCTGCGGATCGCTGAAACAATCTAAAACTGATCAATATCCTGCCAGGGGATGGTGGCATCAAAGGCAATCTGGTTGATAATGGGTATAAATGAATACAGCCCGTTATTAGGATCGGGTTGCCGCCTGCTATTGGCCATTGCAGCTATACAAATGCCATTGCCATTGCGGTAAAGTATGGCGAATGTTCCGGGCAGGCTGCCCCACCAAAACCATTCGTTATTTTCTATCACCCAGCCGCATCCAAAATGAAATCCCTGCCACAGGCTGGCTGGAGTGGTGGTCACCATTTCTTTAATTGTTTGCAGGCTTAAAATATCCGGCCGGGTAGAGGAGCTGTCCACTGCCGTGGTAAAACGCAGCAGGTCAGGAGCTGTGCTTATCCAGCCAAAAGCCCCCTCTGCCCTTTCAAAATTCATATTGTCATAAACAAAGGAAGTTTCGCCGCCCTGGCCATAATATTTTGCTTCTTTTACCTGCCTGCCTGTAAGCGAGGTGCCGGCAATGCTGGTATTAGTTGCCCCCACTTTGGAAAGTATTTCATCATACACATAAGCCGCATATTTTTTCCCGCTTGCTTTTTCAATAATACGGGCCAGCAGCATATAGCCAAAATTGCTGTAGTCTGCGCTGCTGCCGGGCGCTTTTGTCAATAGCTGGTTTTGCAGGGTATAGTTAATCACTTCGCCAGCCTTCATATTGTAGTCAAGAAAAGCAGGGTCGTTGGCTTGTCCCCATCCACCTGTTGTATGGCGCAGCAGGTGTGCCACTGTTATATCTGTTACATATTGCTTGTATGGTTTGGTACCATACTCTGTGCCCAGTATGCTGCCATCGCCAAATACTTTCTGGTTCATGGAAATTTTTCCTGTTTCCACCAGCTTCATAATCGCTACGGAAGTAAGGAGCTTGCTGACACTGGCTATCCTGAATTTTGTTTCAGGTGTCACCTTTTCTGAGGTTTCTTTATCTGCCAGTCCATATCCTTTGCTGTATACCAGCTTACCGTTTTTGCTGACAGCCAGCGTAAGGCCGGGCATGGTATTATCGCTCATCCATTTTTGAACGGCATTATCCACTACAGCAATATCGTTTTGCTTTTCCTTAGGTGGTTCTTCGGTATTGCTCTTGGAGCAGGACGTAATCAGCAGGATAGAAAAGATGGATAAAATAAACAGGTTTGTTGTTCTCATGATCCCGGTGTTTTGATTAAATAATGATACAGTGGTATTCCTGTATGTATCGGGATGCAGGAAAAATGTCATCAGTTAATGTCCGGGAAAAGACCGGGGCAGAAGGAAAATTTATACAGCCGCTATTTTCTTTTTTCTGCGGCGCAGCAGGAAGAGTGCCAGGAGGCCTGCCGCAGCAGCACCGCCTGCCCAGTACCACCAGCGATTAGCAGCGGGCTGTAGCTGCACCGGAGAAAGATCGCCCATGATCACCAGCCCTGCCCAGTACGCAGGCGCCAGCATACGGCCCTGCGCAGCAGACAGGTACCTGATCTTGGCCTGGCGCAGCGCTTCATCCTTGGTCATTCCTTTTTGCAGGTGCTGGTAAAAATAGTCGGAGATGATGGTGCTGGCCTGCTCATCTATCTTCCACAGGCCTGTCATAATGCTTTCGCTGCCCGCATAGTTAAATGCATGGGCCATGGAGATCATACCTTCCCCGTCCTGGTAGCCGGGCTTGCCCGTTTCGCAGGCGGTAAGCACCGCAAGGTCGGCTGACAGATCACAATTGTAAATATCAAAAAGATACAGTGAGTTTTCTTCTTCCCGGCTACCGGGATCTTTTGCAAAGATCAGCCGCGAATATTCCGGGCTGATATTACTTGCTTCTGCATGCGTGCCTATATGGATAATGCTGTGGTGCCCCGCCTGCCGGCGAAAAGCCTGCGGCGTGGAGTAATTGCTGGTAAACAGGCTGCCGCCGAGGCGCCGCTGTATCTTGCGTGCCAGGGCTGCCGTAAACGGCAGAGGCAGCAGGGAAAGATAGCTATTGTCAAAGTGCAGGGTATCACTTCCCATCTGCTGCTGGTAACGCTTTTTTTCTTCATCCGAAAAGCCGGGAACAAACGCCACAAAATTTCCGTTTTCCCTTTTTTGCTGCTGCGATGGCTTTAGCGCCAGCAGGCTGTAGTGATAGGCAATGGCATATTGGTTTAGCAGGCATTTTTCTGCCAGCTCTTTAAAAGTTTTTACCAGCTGCGGCGATAGCATTTCAAAGCTCACATGGTTCAGCAGGCCATCAGGTATGATCACCACTCTTTTATGCCGTATCATTTTTTCCAGCGGCTGCCAGAGGCGGCGGTACAGCTCATGGCTGATGCGGCCTGTTTCTTCCGGCGTATTGCCTGCGTCAAGCAGCAAAGCAACAAGGCTGTCTGTATCACCCGGTGCAGGCAGGCTCACCCATTGCTGGCGCTCCCGGTCAAGCCCAAGCGCAAAAAGATTTTTATTGATAAATAAATAACGGACCACCGCCTGGTCAGCAGGAATAGATTGTGCCAGGCTTCCCATATCAGGAGCAGGGGTTGCCGCATACCGCATCTGGTAATACTCCGGGTAGCGGGTACGCAGCATGTTTTTAAAATCATTGAGCTGGTTGATAGCAGCAAGGTAAGCCTGCAGGTGATTTGCCTCTCCCCGCTTCGATTGCAGCGATGTGCTGACAGCATCCTTCAGCCGTTCTTCCTCCCGCAGTATTGCCTCCGGTACATGCAGGAATGAATTGTTCCTGCGTTTATCCAGGCGGGAGCGGATACGGCTGTAAACGGCGCTTTCCTGTAAGCCCACCAGGTCGTTGAGGTAGGCTCCCTTACCTGTTTTTTCATATAATTCAAGCTGCAATAATTTGATAAAGTCAAGCAGTTCGCTGTATTTAGCATTAAGGGTAGCGATATCTTTTGCTTCTGTAAAAATAGTTTTCCTTTTTTCCAGCACATCCACCGCCTCTTTCATTTTGTTAAGCAGGGCCAGCAGGTTGTTTTCATTTTTATCTGCCAGCAGAGCATATTCTGATTTTACCTGCAGCAAAATAGCCGTGGGCTTTTGTTTTTCTGTCAATATAGAGTCGAGCAGGGTTTCGCTGGATGTCAGCAGCTTTTTCAATACATCCAGGCTGCGCTGGCTGTAGCGGATGGTTTGCTGATAATTTCCGGTTACGTAGTTTACTTCAGCAGCATTGAGCAACTGGTAAAACCCGACCATTGATTGCTCTCCCTGGTTGGCAATGGCATAGCGAAGGGCCCTGTCTGTAAGGGATAGCGCCTTTGCCTCCTGCTGGTGACCGGCATAAAAAACCGAAGCCTCACCAAGGTACTGCAGGTACTCTGCACTATACCCTTCCTTCAGGATCACTTTGTACACTTCTTCTGCGGCAGCAAAATATTTTTCTGCTTCTTCCCGGTTTCCTTCACGGGCATTTACCAGGGCAAGGAAGGTGCTGGCATCCGCCTCCCAGATACCTTTCTCATCCGTATGGGCTTTGATCAGTTGCAGCCCGCGCTCCAGGTATTCCCTTGCTTTTTTATAGTCCCGCTGGGAATAATATTCCGATCCGAGATAGGTCAGTGATTTGTATGCTTCCGGGCTTTCGGGCCCGT
>DAOLFO010000027.1:0-17932 GCA_035326305.1 Chitinophagaceae bacterium | reverse complement strand
AACAACGCCATCCACCATCATGGGTGCCTGCAGTGTAGACCTGCCAACTATCGTAGTGCCCGGCGGGCCGATGCTCAACGGACGTTTTAAAGGCGAATGCCTCGGCAGCGGTTCCTTCAACTGGATGGTGAAAGAAAAAACGCTGGTGGAAAACTATACAGCAGCCGATATACATGAAGCAGAAATTGGCGCTGCCAGAAGCCAGGGACATTGCATGACGATGGGTACAGCATCAACCATGGCCTGCATGGCGGAATCGCTGGGGCTTACCCTGCCCGGGGCTGCTGCTATTCCTGCTGTGGATTCACGAAAGAAAGTAATGGCACAACTGGCAGGCAGAAGAATTGTGGAGATGGTAAAGGAAGATTTAAAGCTCTCAAAAATATTGACCAGGGAGGCATTTGAAAACTCCATCATGGTAAATGCAGCAGCAGGAGGCTCTACCAATTTCGTTATTCACCTGCAGGCCATTGCCGGCAGGATTGGTGTGGAATTAAATTTAGAAGACTTTGACCGTATTGGTTCAAAAATACCTTTACTGGTAAACCTGAAGCCATCCGGAAAATACCTGATGGAAGATTTTTATTATGCCGGCGGACTGCCTGTTGTCATTAATGAATTGAAAAGCTGCCTGTACAATAACGCCATCACGGTAAACGGAAAAACAATCGGGGAAAATAACAGCGCTCCCGTCTGCTACAACCGGGAAGTAATAGCCGCTGCCGAAACGCCGCTGCAGGAAGAAGCGGGCATTGTGGTGCTGAAAGGAAACCTGTGTAAAGACGGTGCTGTCATCAAGCCATCGGCAGCCACACCTGCATTGATGAAGCATAAAGGAAGGGCCGTTGTATTTGAAACGATGGAGGACTATCATGCACGCATTGACGACCCGCAGTTAGATATTGATGAGCATTGTGTGATTGTATTAAAAGGTGTGGGGCCGGTTGGCTACCCCGGCATGCCGGAAGTAGGTAATGTGGACCTGCCGGAAAAATTATTGAGAAAAGGCGTAAAAGATATGGTACGCATCTCCGACGGAAGGATGAGCGGTACAGCCGCAGGTACTGTCGTGCTGCATGTATCGCCGGAATCGTCAGTAGGCGGTGTGCTGGCACTGGTAAAAGACGGCGATATGATAGAGCTGGATGTGGCAGAGCGCAGGCTCCACCTGGATGTAAGCGATGAAGAGCTGCAGCAGAGAAAAGCAGCCTGGGCACCGCCGCCACCGGTAGCTGCAAGGGGCTATGTGAAATTGTATATTGACCATGTGCAGCAGGCGCACCTCGGTGCAGACCTTGATATTTTGCAGGGTGGATCGGGCAGTGAGGTGACAAGGGATTTGCATTAGTCAACCATACAAGGCATATAAGGCATACAAGTAAAAGTTGATTACGCCGTATATTTCAGAAAAAACACCATGACAACAAAATCCAATCTCAATGATTTAAGCTACCGAATCACCGGGTGCGCCATTGAAGTACACAAACACCTGGGGCCAGGGCTACTTGAAAGTGTATACCAGGAATGTATGAAAAAGGAATTTTCTCTCAGGGGTCTTGACTTTAAAAGCCAGCTAATAGTTCCTGTCAGCTATAAAGGGCTTTTAATTGATGCTGACTACAGACTGGATTTTTTAGTAAATGATGCTATTGTAGTTGAGCTAAAAGCTATGGAAGGTATTTTACCCGTGCATGAAGCTCAGTTGCTGACCTACATGAAACTATTAAAAAAGCCGAAAGGCATATTATTAAACTTTAACTGTACAAATATGGTAAAAGAAGGCGTAAAGCAAATGGTAAACGAATACTTCAGCGTATTACCCGGCTAAAACCGGCTTTAAGCACCTTGTATACCTTATATGCCTTGTATGGTTTAATAAAAAAAAATATGAAAATAATCACTTCTCTTATTCTGCTTATGGTCTTAGCTGCATGCAATAATGCACAACAATCATCACCAATGAAATACAAAACAACCGGGAGTATCGAACGCTTTGACCCGGCTCTCGATGCCATCATAGATACAAATGCCAAAGCAGCCGTCATTGCCGAAGGCTTTGAGTGGAGCGAAGGGCCGCTGTGGGTAGAGAGCCATCAAATGCTGCTCTTTTCCGATGTGCCGAAAAATATCGTTTATAAATGGACGGAAGAAAAAGGGAAAGAAATCTACCTGCGGCCAGCCGGATATACAGGCACAGCACCATCTGCCAGCAAGGAGCCCGGAAGCAATGGCCTGCTGCTGGATGCCAATGGCGCCCTTGTGCTATGCCAGCATGGCAACCGGCAAATGGCACGCATGGGCGCCCCGCTGGATAAGCCGGAGGCAAAATTTATCACACTGGCTGATAAATATAATGGCCAGCGCTTCAGCAGTCCCAACGATGCTGTATACAACAGCAAAGGTGAATTTTACTTCACTGACCCGCCCTATGGCCTGCCCGGGCAGAATGATGAAGATTCATTGAAAGAGATTCCTTTCAATGGCGTATATAAAATAAAAACAACCGGCGAAGTAATACTGCTGGCCGACAGCATTGCCCGGCCGAATGGCATTGCCTTTTTCCCGGGCGAATCACAGCTAATCGTTGCCAGCTCTGACGGCAAAAATCCCAACTGGTATATCTATGATGTAAAAGAAGATTCACTGGCCAACGGCCGCATTTTTTACCCGGATATAGTATTGGCAAAAGGGCAGCGCGGCTCACCGGATGGACTTAAGATTGATAAAAAAGGTACTGTGTTCGCTACAGGGCCGGGAGGCGTATGGATATTCAGCAGCAGCGGAAAGGCCTTAGGCAAAATAAAGCTGGAACAGTCAGCATCTAATGTGGCGCTTTCTGCTGATGAAAAAACATTGTACATCACCAACGACAGCCAGGTGCTGCGTGTGACCATGAGAAAATAAAGCAGCAGGAAAAGCTATTAAAAAGAACATATGAAGCTATACAAAACCAAAACCGGCCCGGTGGTGGAGAAGGCCAATAATCTTTACCCTGTAAAAGCGGACTGGTTATCGCTGGTCAATGATGATAATTTATATAAGACACTTAATGAAATAATTGCCAGTCAGCAGTCACCAGGAAACGATTTAATAAATGGATTGCTACCGCCTATGGATCCGCAGCAGGAGCTATGGGCCTGCGGTGTCACTTACCTGCGCAGCAAAATAGGCCGGCAGGAAGAGAGTAAAGCCAGTGGCGGCAGCGATTTTTATGCAAAAGTGTATGATGCGGAACGGCCTGAAGTATTTTTCAAATCAGCATGGCACCGCATAGCCGGCCACGGTGGCCTGGTGCGCATCCGTAAGGATTCTGCCTGGGATGTACCGGAGCCGGAGCTGACGCTTGTTGTTACCGCTTCGGGAAAAATAATTGGCTATACCATTGGCAACGACATGAGCAGCCGCAGTATTGAAGGAGAAAATCCGTTGTATTTGCCGCAGGCAAAAACCTATGATGGCTGTGCAGCGCTTGGCCCCTGTATCTATGTTACCGATCAGCCGCTGCCGGCATCAGTCAATATCCATCTTACTATCCGGCGTGATAGTAAAGTGGTATTTGCTGACAGCATCCCTGTCAGCCGCATGAAGCGTACACCGGAAGAGCTGGTGTCATTTGTATACCGGGAATGTTCATTTCCATATGGATGCCTGGTCATGACGGGGACAGGCATTGTGCCGGGCAGCGATTTCACTTTGCAAAGCGGGGATGAAATAGCTATTGCCATTGATGGCATCGGGGAGCTGGTAAACAAAGTACAATAAACGATTGAAGCATACAGGCATGCAAATTTGTCAGAAAATAATAACGCAGCAACTGGTATCATTTCAAATTGCTTATATACCTGTATGTTCCGTATGGTTTGGTTAACTACATTAAACCGGCACAAATGAACTTAAAAACAAAAACACATATCATCACCGCAATTTCCATTTTCCTGGCCGCCTGCAAAGGGCAGCCCGGAACAGATGCTGCAACGGCATCACTGAAAGAAACGTTTAAAGATGCCTTTCTTTTCGGCACAGCCGTAAATGAAGACATTGTTTCAGGAAAAGACAAAGCCGCACAGGATATTACCTTAGAGCATTTCAATACCATCACTGCCGAAAATGTGATGAAAGCCGCATTGATAAACCCGGAACCCGGAGTTTATAACTTTAGTCCTGCTGATGATTTTGTGGCTTTTGGTGAAAAGCATAACATGTTTATCATCGGGCATACGCTGGTATGGCACAATCAATGCCCGCCCTGTTTTTTTACCAATGCTTCCGGCGGGCCCAACACCAAAGCAGAGCAGATTGAACGGTTGCGCAGCCATATCGAAGCCGTAGCCGGTCGTTATAGAGGACGTGTCCATGCCTGGGATGTGGTAAATGAAGTAATAGACAACGATGGCAGCTACCGGCCCACCACCTGGGTAAATGCTTTTGGTAATGGTGATACGCTGGTGAAGTATGCCTTTAAATTTGCTGCGCAATATGCGCCGGATGCAGCGCTGTACTACAACGATTTCAATACCTGGCGCCCGTCAAAAAGAGATGGCATTATAAGAATGGTAAGGATGCTGCAAAAAGAAGGTATCCGCATTGACGGTATCGGTATGCAGGGGCACTGGGGGCTCAACTATCCGAAGAATGGATATATCGAAGCTGCCATAGATTCCTTTGCTGCCTGCGGCGTGAAAGTAATGATTACAGAACTGGATGTGGATGTGCTGCCTCTTACCAGGGAAGGCCAGATCATCGGGCAGGTCATGAGCGATAAGCAGTTTCAACTGGAAGAGTTTAAAGCATTTCTTGATCCCTATCCCAATGCCCTGCCAGACAGTGTGCAGGCAGCGCTGGCAAACCGCTACAAAGAATTGTTTGAAATCTTTTACAGCAAAAGAGAGAAGATAGACCGGGTAACGCTCTGGGGTGTGCATGATGGCATGAGCTGGAAAAACGATTATCCCGTACCGGGCCGCACCAACTATCCGCTGTTGTGGGACAGGAGCCGAAAGCCGAAAGCAGCTTTTTATTCTATACTGACTATTGTAAAATAATCTGGTAATTAAATGACCACCCTCTTCATCATAGCCGGCGCTATTGCACTGCAGGTTTTTCTAACAGCCAAAAAAGTAAGCCCTTTCCTTTCCCTGCTCATTGTAGCTATTGTTGCGGGACTGCTGCTGGGTATGCCGCCGGCACAGTTGCTCAAATCCATTGAGGCAGGAGCGGGCAGCACATTAGGCGGGCTGGCACTTATCTTATGCCTCGGCGCTGTGCTCGGAAAAATATTAGAAGCCAGCGGCGCTGCCGAAAAAATCGCCGTCACGCTCATACGCCGGTTTGGCGAAAAGAATATTCAGTGGGCTGTGCTGCTCACCGGTTTTCTTGTTGGCATACCACTATATTATAATGCAGGCTTTGTGATACTGGTGCCGCTTATTTTTATGCTGGCTAAGAAAACAAAGCTACCGCTCCTCTACATCGCTATTCCTATGGCGGCATCGCTCAGTACCACGCATTGTTTTCTGCCACCGCATCCCGGGCCTGTCGTGCTGGTCAATGCATTCAGGGCCGATATTGGCCTGGTATTAATCTACGGTATCCTCATTGCCATACCGGCAGTCGTCATTGCAGGGCCCTGGCTTGGCCGGGTGTTGCAGCGGATGCGTATCAGCTATACAGATGAAGCCGGCCCTGTAGCAACTACCACTATTACAAAGATGCCCGGTGTATTTACCAGTTTTTTTATTGCCCTGCTACCCGTGCTGCTCATTACCCTTTCTGTTGTTGCCCAAAGCTTTTTAAGCGAAGGCATCCTGCAGCAGGTATTGATGTTTACCGGCGACTCCACTATGGCACTTCTTATTGCTGTATTAGCTGCCGTTTATTTTTTGGGCATCAGGAAAAACCAAACGATGACCACTGTAATGCAGTGGCTGCAGGATGGTATCAGCGGCATTGCCCTGATCATGCTGATCATTACGGCAGGCGGCGTATTCAAGCAGGTGTTGCAGGATAGTGGCACCGGCGTTTTTATTGCCTCCTACAGCAGCAAATGGCAAATGCCCCCATTAATTTTTGGCTGGCTGGTCACCGCTTTGCTGCGGGTTACGATTGGCTCGGCTACTGTGGCAGCCATTACCGCTGCCGGTATTGTGGCTCCGCTTACAGGGGCGGGCGGCGCTTCACCCGAACTGATGGTGCTGGCCGTCGGCAGCGGCAGCGTATTCGGATCTCATATCAACGATTCGGGGTTCTGGATGTTTAAAGAGTTTTTTAAGCTCAGCCTTAAGCAAACCTTTTTTTCCTGGACAATTATGGAAAGCCTCATTTCTGTTATTGGATTGGCCGGTGTACTGCTTTTAAATTATTTCCTGTAAAGTATAAGATGGATACGACGCAAAATAAATTACCTTCCGGGTTCCTTTTATAAAAACAACAATAGCTATGATCCCCGCAAAAGCCTATGCCGCCTTTGATGCCGCTTCCCCCCTCGCCCCTTATTCTTTTGAGCGCCGCGACCTCCGCCCTGATGATGTGCAGGTGGAAATTTTGTACTGTGGTGTTTGCCACAGCGATCTGCACCAGGCCCGCAATGAATGGGGCGGCTCCATGTACCCCATGGTGCCCGGGCATGAGATTGTGGGAAAGGTAGTGGGTGTGGGAAAGCAAGTAACAAAATTTCGCACAGGCGATACCGTAGGTGTGGGCGTTATTATTGACAGTTGCAATACCTGCAAAAACTGTCACGCCGGCTATGAGCAATACTGCCTGGAAGGCGCTACCGGCACTTATAATGCCATAGAGCGGGACGGTATCACTGTTTCGCAGGGAGGTTATTCCTCTCAAATTGTTACAAAAGAAAAATTTGTATTAAAGGTTTCAGACAAGCTGGACCTAAAAGCAGTGGCGCCGCTGCTCTGCGCTGGCATTACCACTTATTCTCCATTACGTTTTGCACAGGTTGGGCCCGGCATGAAGGCAGGTGTGATTGGCCTGGGGGGCTTAGGCCATATGGGTGTAAAATTTGCCGCTTCTTTTGGAGCAGATGTTACGGTGCTCAGTACCTCCCCTTCCAAAGAGGCTGATGCCAAAAGGCTGGGTGCTTCCGGTTTTCTTGTTACCAAAGACAAAGCGCAGATGAAAGCGCATGAAAATTATTTTGATGTCCTGCTCGACTGCGTAAGTGCACAGCACGACTATACGCAATACCTGAAGCTGCTGGGCCTGAATGGAAAACTGATGGTGGTGGGCCTGCCATCAGAAGATCCCAAAGTTGCTCCCTTTTCCCTTATTACCAATCGCCGCAGTGTTACCGGATCTATGATCGGCAGCATGCAGGAAACACAGGAAATGCTGGATTATTGCGCTGAAAAAAATATTGTAGCAGATATTGAGCTTATCCCTGTCAGCTATATCAACGAAGCGTATGAGCGGATGCTCCGGACAGATGTAAAATATCGCTTTGTGCTTGACATGAAAACGCTCTGATGCTTCTTTTCCACACTGGTATGCGCAGCATATAAGCCAAAGAGACACCCGGCTGGTGTCTCTTTGGAAATTAGTATAGAGATAAAGCTATTGAATAACGCCGCAACCAATCCTGGAACCGGCATTACCCGTTGGCTGTGTCTTATAATCATCCACACCGCCATGAACAATCAGCGCCTTACCCAGTATATTTTTATCCGGAGATCCTCCTAACGTCCATAAATCCGTTTCCATCTTCAATATTCCTTTGCCTTTGCCATCAAGCTTTACATTACCGATATCCCCTCTGTGAAAAGGTGCTGCTCCCCACTTTCCATGGTCTTCACCTGCAGGGTTCCAGTGGCCATGTGAAAGATTGCCGTTATCTCCACAATCACCATGCTCATGCAGGTGTACGGCCACCATTTTGCCGGCCTTAGCAGGCACTGTTATTTCCAGCTCCATGGATACTTTCCCGTCTGCTGCATTAAATTTAGCTGCACCTGTCACCAATGTATCCTGGTAAGTACCACTAATCTGCACCACAGCAGATGATGCCAGCGGAACACTTGCAGTATCACTCATCCTGTCCCCTGTACCGACAGTATCAGGGTGATGCGTATTAGTATCTTCTCCCGCTTCTGAACCTGAATCATTGTTACACGCAAGCAATATCAGTGAGCTGGCAGAAAGAACAACTCCTATACTAAGAATCTTGTATTTCATAATTATCCTGATTTGGTTATTACTCTTATATATACAGCAAAAATCTTACCTTCTTATTGTATAAGAAAGAATTAATGCCTCCGGGGGCAATACGGGCAGTATTCTCCACATACCCACCTGATATGCCTGTCTTACTATGTAAAACCAAGAGGTCCTGTATATACCTGCAAAAATGAGCAATCAGGCACAGCATGTGTTTCAGGTGCTCCGCACCAAACGAAGATTATGGCCGTTTCCCCGAAACAAAAAGGCCGCCCACATGGGACGGCCTGACGAAAACTTGTTTCACCCGCTTTATTTTACTGTAAAAGTTACCTGGCGGCTGCCCCAGGTAATTGACACAGTGCCTTCAGGGGAAATAGTATAAGTAAGCTTTTCAGAAAATGAAGGCGCTGCTTTCCCCTTCACATTCACCCGCAGCGCATCATCAGCATCTTTGTAATCATAAGCGCCCCACTGATCCCATGTTTTATTGAAGATTAAAGTCCAGTCATCGCCATTGCTAAGGGTGAAAAAAGAATACTTGCCGGCAGGCAATGCCTTACCTTCTACCTGTACATCCTTGCTCACCTCAAACGTAGTGGCTTTGTTGGCACCGGCACGCCATACCTTGCCATCCATAGGCTCCACGTCCTTACCGATCTCACGGCCGCGAACGGAAGGCTGTCCGTAATTAATGGTAACCACTGCCCCGCTGGCGATGGTTTCGCTGGCAGAGGCGGGCGGGCTTTGGGGAGGTTTGTTATTTCCACCCTGGGCATATGCAAATGCAGTAAAGGCAAGCGCTGTAGCAGCTAAGAAAAAACGTTTCATACTATTTATTTAAAAAATTAAAAAAAGCAGTGCTCGTTTTATGCACAAATAGCCTGCCGAAAGCCGTCAACGCCGGGAAGATTTTTCAGCTTCCAGCAACTGTTTCAGCGTGGTCAGCCCCTGCTCCATTTTACCGGAGTACGATTTTTCAAACAGCAGGCTGCCAAACTTCTCCCAGGGATACCAGTTCAGGTGAAAATCCATATACCACTGTACAGTAAGCGAATCAGGGCTATTGTAGGTGATAATGCTCCATCCATTATGCACCGGCTCCCGCTTGCCCCGGCTCATTTCGGCCACATATTCCGTCTCACTTCGCTGCAGCCATTTTACCATGGTGCCGTTTACTTCCATCATCTCTGTGCCCTCCTGCCCCGGTGTACTATGGTTGATAGTATTTTCTCCTAATTCACTAAAAAAGGGGTTCCACTTTTTCCATTGTGCCATATCCCCTATCAGCGAATCGGTGCCGGCCGTGGTAGTCTGTATATTGATAGCCTTGGATATCCGTACCCGCGACGGGATAAACAGTGACATAATAGTAACCACTACAAATAAAACGATGAAACTCAGTATCAGCAGCCGGATATACCGCATAAACAGATGTATTGAAAAGCAAAAATATAACAGGCAGCCCTTACTCCCAGCGTATCAGCTTTGCCAGCAGTATGTACACCAGTACAGACCAGATGCCAAGTATGCCGATTTCCCGCCAGCAGTCCCACAGGTGCAGCCCGTCAAACGAAATTTTTCGGATAGCATTATTAAACTGGGTAAGCGGCAGGAAATAACAAATATCCTGCAACCACTGGGGAAATACGGTCACCGGGAAAAAAGTACCGGACAATAGCATTTGCGGAAAGCCAAACAGGTTAATCAGCAGCGGCAGGGGTGCATCCGTTTTCACGATGCTGCTGAAAATAAGACCCACGCCCATCAGCAGGAAAAGCAGCACCACAGACATGATTACCATCTCCAGGAACGTGAGCCATCCATGCTGCAGGGTAAAATGGAGAAAATAATGGCCAAACAGAATAAGCACTATCACATTGAGCAACTGGAAAAATAAACGGCTCACGCCAATGCCCACCAGTATGTTGAGGCGGCTGACCGGCGAAGCATAGAAACGCTTCAGCACCAATTGTTCCCTCAGTGTAAAGAAAGTAAAAGCCACACCAAACAAAGTGGCAAACAATATAGAAAAGCCTACCTGGCCCGGCAGCACAAAATCTATCTGCCGGTACCTTCTCCCTTCGGAAATAACAGGCGCCTCAAGCTGCACATACTCTTTTATATTCCCGGCCATTGCCCGCTCAAATTTCATCTTCATGTAATCCAGCACCTGCATCAGGTCAAAAAAATTATTACCGCTGGCAGAGGTGGAGCGGGTATTGATAACAAAGCGCTGGCCGCCACTGCTGTCAGCTACTTTTGCAAAATGCAGTACGGCTGTCAACTGCCCCTTGTTCAGGTCACTGTTCATGCTCATTGTATCAGCATACTGCACTACCCGGATAGCCGGTATTTTCTTCAGCGTATCATAAAGGATATGACTGGTATCGCTGCCGGGCTCTATGGCTATCTTGTATACGGGTCCGCCGCCACTGCCAAATGCACCGAATATGAGAATAAAAATAATAGGGAACAGGAGACTGAAAATAACAGAGGCCGGATGGGCAAAAATGGCTTTGAAGCTGGCTTTGGTAATGGCCCATAATGCACGTCCCTGGCTATACGGTCTATACATTCCTTGCTGGCTGGTCATACCGCAAACGTACAGGAAAAATCAAAACCGCCACAGGAAAAATCGGCAGATCCACATATATGATATTTATCTATAATAAACAGATGTGCCTGTAGTATATGGCATAGCGATGCTCAATTATTCAACAATTGGCCGATGGCTGTTGGCCGTTGGTCGATTCACGATTGCCGATTCACGATTACAGATGTGATGATCGCTGATTTTAATTTTTATTTTCCCTCTATTTAATAAAAAAACGGAATGGCATCCGCGCCTGCACGGTGCCGGTCATTTCCTGTATGCGTTTCATTTCCTGGTACAGGGCATAGTTTTCCTCACCTATCTCCTGCCGCATTGCCTTCGTGTAGCTCATAGGCGCTTCCTTACCAAATAGCCGGTCAAAGAAAGAAAGTGGCTCCGGGTATTCCACCACCCGGTACTGCTGCAGCTTAGCCATAGCAGCCGCGCTTTTTACTGCATCTTCTATACCGCCAAACCGGTCAACCAGGCCAATCTCCCTGGCACGCAGCCCCGTCCATACCCTGCCCTGCCCGATGCTGTCCACATAGGCGGTATCCTTCTTCCTGCCATCGGCCACCCGCTGTTTAAACTGCGTATAGATCATGTCTACATTGGCCTGCACCAGTTGCTGCTCATTAGCTGTAAGGGGGCGGTACACGCTGCCCGCATCAGCATAGGGATTGGTTTTGACCCCATCAAAAGTGACGCCCAGCTTATTTTTAAAAAAAGCCTGCATATCAGGTACGATGCCAAACACACCAATGGAACCTGTAATGCTGACAGGTGAAGCAAAAATGCTGTCGGCCGCACAGGCCATATAATAGCCGCCTGAAGCAGCCACATCACCAAAGCTCACTATCACAGGTTTCTCCTGCCTGGCCAGCGCCATTTCCCGCCAGATGGTTTCACTTGCCATAGCGCTGCCACCCCCTGAATTTATCCGTACCACGATAGCTTTTACACTTTCATCTAGCCTTGCTTTGCGCAGCAGGGTACGGTATGTGTCCCCTCCTATCATACCATCTCCACCCCTGCCATCCACGATATCGCCCTCGGCATAGATGATCGCAATTTTTCCCCCGCTGCCCCTGCTTACCGCACCGGCGGCATAGTAAGTGTTGATGGTCACAAAGCTTATTCTCGAATATTTGTCTAACCCCAGTCGTTCTTTGATCTCATCTTTTACTTCATCATCATAGCGGATGGCATCCACTAGGCCATGATCGGCTGCATCCTTTGCATGACGTATCAGCGCTTCATCTGCCAGCCTGCGCAGCTCTGCAGTATCTTTTTTCCGGGCTATGAATGTTTTTTGTAAAAAATCACGGTACAGGTCCGTCAGCCATACTGATGTTTGCAGCTTATTGGCTTCCGTCATTTTTTCCTCACGGAATGGCTCTGTGGCGCTTTTAAATTTACCGGCATAAAATATCTGCGGCTTTATCTCCAGCTTTTCCAGCGTGCCTTTTACAAAGGCATAGTCCACGCTGTAGCCGGCCCACTCCAGGTATCCCTGCGGGCTGATATAAATTTTGTCCGCTATGTTAGCAACAGCGTAAGCTTTTTGTGTCATCACATCCCCGTAGGCAATAATGAATTTGCCACCGTCTTTAAACTCCTGCAAAGCATTCCTGATCTCCCCGCTGGCAGCAAAGCCATTAGGATTACTATTGGCCACTACATATACGCCTGCAATATTTTTATCCGTTTTTGCCGCCCGCAATAAGCGCACCACATCATACAGGCCGGGTATGTCCCGGTCATCGCCGGACAGGTTACCAATCACATCTTTCTGCACCTGTTCCTTATATACCTGCGACAGATCCAGCACCAGCACGGACCCGGCAGGTACCTGTGGCTTATCGCCGGAAGCAAGGCCCTTTACTGCACTCACTAAAACCAGGAACACCAGCAAACCAAATACCACCAGGGCCAGCAGGGCGGCAAAAAAGGTTTTAAAAAAACTCCGCATAGATTAATTAGTTTGTCTGACGTCAAAAATAAAGATATTTGAAGGGGATACCAGTACTACATCTGTATGAGCAACGCTTATTTACTGACAGGTGGCAACCTCGGCAACCGGCAAAAAAGCCTGGAGCAGGCCAAAGCGCTAATTGAAAAGCAATGCGGGCCTGTGCTGGCCGCTTCATCCCTGTACGAAACGGCAGCCTGGGGCAAAACAAATCAGCCTGCATTCCTAAACCAGGCCCTGCTCATCGAAACACACCTGCCACCAGGCCTCCTGCTGAAAGAGCTGCTGCAAATAGAAGCAGCCTGCGGCAGGATACGAAAAGAACGCTATGGCCCCCGGTTGATAGATATTGATATCCTGCTATATGATGGCCTGGTGATGCAGACAGGTTTTCTCACCATTCCGCACCCGCGCCTGGCTGAGCGGCGTTTTGCCTTAGAACCGCTTGCCGCTATCGCCCCGGAACTATTGCACCCGGTGTTTCATAAAACGATTACCCTGCTGCTGCAGGAATGTGCAGATCCGTTGCCGGTTAAAAAGATTTCCTGATTTTTCCACAATCTGTTCCGGCGGCAGCATCGCTGATACATTTACTTTACTTTGCGCCCCATAGTATCCGCCACCCTGTTTTGCGGCGGTTTTCTGCATGAAGCATCACTTTATCACCATAGAAGGAAATATCGGCGCAGGCAAAACCACCCTGTCTCATTTGCTGGCCCGGCACTTCAATGCCCGCCTTGTGCTGGAAGAGTTTGCAGACAATCCTTTCCTGGCAAAATTTTATGACAGCCCGCAGCAATATGCATTCCCGCTGGAGCTTTTTTTTATGGCCGAGCGCTATAAGCAGCAAAAAGAGCTGCTGCAGCAAAAGGATATGTTCCAGTCGCTGACAATATCTGATTACCTGTTTACCAAATGCCTGTTGTTTGCAAAAGTTACCCTGCCGGATGATGAGTTTCGCCTGTACCAGCGCTTATTTGATATCATTAATCAGCAGGTCAACCAGCCCGACCTGCTCGTTTACCTCCATGCGCCGGTAAGCCGCCTGCAGGATAATATTAAAAAAAGAAACCGCCCCTATGAGCAGCGCATACCGGATGAATACCTTTTTAATATCCAGGAAACTTATATTAATTACATCAAACAGCATCATATAAAAACATTGTTTGTGGATGTATCCAATGCCGACTTCCTGGGCAATGAGGCGCACCTGCAAACCATGATCGAAGCGCTGGACAAGGAATATGAGGATGGCCAGCACTATCTCTCCCTTCCCTGAAAAAGGTATGCTGTTTTAGCTGCTTCTTTTCTTCTCCCTACCTTTGCTCCCGCACATGGCCGACAACAACTCACCAACCCAGATTACCAACGACCCCTTTGCCGCCGTCCGCATACCGGAATACCGCTTTATGATATGCGGCCGTTTTTGCTTTATCATGGGTCTGCGCATGATGAGCACACTGGTAGGCTGGTGGATATACCAGTTAACCAAGGATCCTTTCGCCATTGGACTGATCGGCCTATCCGAAGTCATTCCTGCCCTGAGCATGGCGCTGTACTCCGGCCACATCATTGATATCAGTGATAAAAAGAAACTGCTGCTGAAAGCCGTATTTTTTTACACCGGCTGCGCCGTGATGCTGTTGTTTTTTTCTACAAGGCTGATCAATGAAAACTTTGAGAACAGGCATATTGCCTGGGCCATTTATGCCGTTATTTTTTGCACCGGCATTATCCGCTCTTTTGCCGGGCCTGTGTTTTCTGCCATGCTGGCCACCATTGTACCGAGGCAGTATTTGCAAAACGCCACTACCTGGAGCCAGGGTACCTGGCTGGCCGCTTCGGTAACAGGCCATGCCTTTGGCGGCTTTATGATCGCGTTGCTGGGAAATACCGGCACACTGATACTGATTGTGCTGCTGCTGTGCACTGCGTTTGTTTTACTCACCAGGCTAAAGCCGAAACCGCCCCTGCAGCGGGCCGCTGATAAAAAAACCTGGGAAAGCGTAAAAGAAGGATTACGCTTTGTATTTAAAACAAAAGAGCTGCTCGGCGCTTTATCGCTGGATATGTTTGCTGTGCTCTTTGGCGGGGCCGTGGCCATGGTACCCGTGTACGCCAGTGATATTTTAAAGATCGGCCCTATGGGCTTTGGCTGGCTGAATGCCGCCGCTGATATTGGCGCCATCTCCGTAGTGGTGCTGCTGACCATTTCCCCGTTAAGAAAAGCGCAGGGCAAAAAACTACTGCTCGCTGTGGCGGGATTTGGCATCTGCATTATCCTCTTTGCTTTATCCAAATGGTTTGTGCTTTCCTTCTTTGCCCTGATGATCGCCGGCATGCTGGATGGCATCAGTGTGGTAGTACGTGGCACGGTGATGCAACTGAAAACCCCCGATAATATGCGGGGACGGGTGAGCAGTGTCAGCTCTATGTTTGTCAACTCCAGCAATGAACTCGGGCAGTTTGAAAGCGGCCTTGCCGCCCGGCTGATGGGGGTAACCCCTTCGGTGGTATTTGGCGGCTGCATGACATTGCTGGTTGTCATCATCACCTGGTTTAAAGCGCCGGCACTGAGGAAGTTTGAGTACTGATCACCTCACCCTTACACCCATTTACCCATATCTTCCGCCTGCAGGTAAAGAAATATTTTTGGGAGAATTTATTTATCGTAATATTGCAATATTAAAATAATATAATGGGAGCTACTAAAACGGATTTCTTTACCAGCCAGCAAAACCAAGTGGCCGCTCAATTGAAAGCATTGGGGCACCCGGCCCGTATTGCCATTATAGAATACCTGCTGAAAGTAAACACCTGCATCTGCGGAGACATCGTTAACGAACTCCCGCTGGCCCAGCCCACCATATCCCAGCACCTGAAAGAGCTGAAAAATGCAGGGCTTATCAAAGGCAGCATAGAGGGAAACACTATTTGCTATTGCATTGACGAAAAAACCATTGCCCGCCTGCAGAAATATTTTGCTGCAATGGCCAAAAAATTAGCCGGTAATAATAACTGCTGTTAACACCTTAAATCAATAATATATGGAAAAGAATGAGATACTGAAAGAAACCGTTCGTCAGAAGTACAGTGAAATTGCCACACAGGATAAAACAATCAACCAGGCCTCCTGCTGCGGCGCCGGCGGCTGCTCCACTGAGGTATACAATATCATGACAGATGATTACCAGGATCTGAACGGGTATGTTCCGGATGCTGACCTGGGACTGGGTTGCGGTCTGCCTACACAGTTTGCCAAAATAAAAAAAGGCGATACCGTCATTGACCTGGGCAGCGGCGCTGGTAATGACTGCTTTGTGGCAAGAGCAGAAGCGGGGGATGATGGCCGCGTAATCGGCATTGACTTTACAGCTGCCATGATAGAAAAGGCAAAAGCCAATGCGGCCAGGCTTGGATATCAAAATGTGGAATTTCGCCTGGGAGATATCGGGCAGATGCCGGTAAGCGATAATACTGCTGATGTAGTAGTAAGCAATTGTGTGCTCAACCTGGTGCCGGACAAAGACGGCGTGTTTAAAGAAATATTCCGCGTATTAAAACCGGGCGGCCACTTCAGCATATCCGATATCGTACTGGGTGGCCCGCTGCCGGATGCGCTGCGCAGCGATGCAGAGATGTATGCAGGCTGTGTATCCGGCGCTATCCTGAAAGATGCCTGCTTACAGCTAATGGCGGATAATGGTTTTACCAACATATCAGTGCAAAAAGAGAAAGCGATCATCCTACCGGAAGATATCCTTCAGCGCTATTTGTCTGCCGGGGAAATAGCTGATTTCAACACCCGCAACAATGGTATACTGAGCATCACTGTATATGCGGAAAAACCAGCGGCCTGTTGCGGCAGCTCCTGCTGCAACTGATTTTTTCCTGAAGCGTATAAGCATGAATACACAAAAGGATAAAATAAAAATATTAGTGCTCTGTACCGGCAACAGTTGCCGCAGCCAGATGGCCGAAGGATACCTGCGGCACTACGCAGGTAGTAAGGCAGATGTATACAGCGCCGGCGTGGAAGCGCATGGGGTAAACCCGCGGGCCATTGCTGTAATGCTCGAAGATGGCATTGATATTTCGGCGCATACTTCCAACATCATCAGTGAATATGCGGGGCTCAGCTTTGATTATATCATCACTGTCTGCGATAATGCCAGGGAAAAATGTCCGGTTTTTCCCTCACAATCAAAAAGGTTTCATTATAACTTCGCTGATCCTGCAGGGGCTGCCGGTACAGAAGCACAGATCATGCAGCAGTTTCGCCGTGTAAGAGATGATATAAAAGAATTTGCCAGCCAGTTTATATCAGCCCATTCTGAATAATGATACCTGGATAACAGCGCTTCTTTAGAAGCTGTCTGCTGTAGGGCAGCTTCTTTCATTTTCAGAAATAACATGCTATTTTTGAGCAAATTCCAGCCTGTTGAGAAAAATATCCTTACTGACCGCCTGTTTATTGTCCACCATCCTATTGGCAGCACAGCCGGCCGGCTACTGGCAGCAGCAGGTGGATTACACCATAGATGTTTCTCTCAACGATAAGGAGCACACGCTGGATGGATTTGCAAAAATCATTTATACCAACCACTCTCCCGATACACTCCGCTTTATCTGGTTTCATATATGGCCCAATGCGTATAAAAACGACCGGACAGCCTTCAGCGATCAGTTGCTGGAAAATGGCGATACCCGTTTTTATTTTTCTGAAAAGGAAAAGAAAGGTTATATCAACCGGCTGGCCTTTGAGGCAAATGGCACCGTAGCTGCCACAGAAGATCATCCCCAGCATATAGACATCATTAAGGTACTGCTGCCAGCGCCACTGGCGCCCGGAGATAAGGCAGTCATCACCACGCCGTTTCATGTTAAGCTGCCCTACAACTTTTCCCGTGGCGGCCATATTGGTGAAAGCTACCAAATAACCCAATGGTACCCCAAGCCTGCCGTATATGATAAAGACGGGTGGCAACCCATGCCTTACCTGGAGCAAGGAGAGTTTTACAGCGAATTTGGCAACTATGATGTGAGCATCACCCTGCCGGCCAACTACGTGGTAGCCGCCACCGGCATATTGCAGGATGAAGCAGAAGCTGCCTGGCTGAAGCAACGCAGCAACTTTGACTGGAAGCCGGTAAAAGAAAAAAAGAAGATGAAAGGCGGCAACTATAAAATCATTACAC
>DAOLFO010000347.1:0-3390 GCA_035326305.1 Chitinophagaceae bacterium | reverse complement strand
GTTAAAGTCGCTGAGCCCCCGCGAAGCAGAGATCGTAAATGCTTATTTCGGGCTGGATGGTGAGCAGGGCGTAACCATTGAGCAGATTGGCCAGAAATACGATCTGACCAAAGAGCGCATCCGCCAGATAAAGGAAAGGGCTATTAAACGCCTTCAGAAAGCCCGGTACAGCAGCGCCCTGAAAGCTTACCTGGGATAAACAAAAAGCAAACAAGTAAAGGATTACCCTTATTAAGGGTGTTCAACATAGCAGTCTCTTCTTACAAAGTGAGGAGAGAAATTCGGTGGGTTAATTTTAAACAGCTCCGGTCATCCAGACCAGGGCTGTTTTCTTTTGCACCATTTGACGGGTGGTAGCCCGGCCTTTAAAAATGTATTTACCTTTGGCTCCCTGCTAAAAAACAGTATACGCCGAACAAAAAGTGCTGCCTGTTGTTTTACAGGATACTATTTTTCTCCTGACGATTAAGCCTGCTGTAAAACTCTGAATTATTTATATGAACCGGAACCGGGTGCTGTGCCGTACAGGCCGTACGCTATCGCTGGCGTTTTTTTTAAGTATGCTGCAACTGGACATTGCTGCACAATCCGCAGCAGACTCATTGCTGCAGGATGCCACGCTGGATAAAGTGGTGAGCTATGCTATCAAAAGGCAGCCACGGGTGCAGCAGGCGCTGATTGATGAAAGTATCACTGCGGAGCAGGTGAAGTCAAAGCTGGGAGACTGGTACCCGCAGGTAAGCTTTAACTATCTCTACCAGCATAACTTCCAGGTGCAGACCAATATCATCGGGGGCAACCCGGTGCAGCTTGGGGTAAATAATACTTCGGCCCTTCAGTTTTTGCTGACGCAAAATATTTTTAACCGGGATGTATTGCTGGCCAACCGTACAAAGAATGAAGTGCAGCAACTGGCCCGCCAGCAAACAGCAGGCACAAAAATAGACCTGGTGTCCAGTGTGACAAAGGCTTTTTATGATGTACTGGCCACGCAGATGCAAACAGGAGTGGTGAATGAAAATATTGTAAGGCTGGAGCGGAGTCTGAAAGACGCCAAAGCGCAGTACGATGCCGGCGTGGTGGATAAAACTGATTATAAGCGGGCCACCATTGCGCTTAACAATGCACGGGCCACGCTTAAAAGCACCGAAGAGCTGCTGACCGCTAAAACCATTTACCTGAAAGCCCTGATCAACTATCCCGCTGCTGAAGATCTGCAAATTGTATATGATACCGCCACCCTGGAAAGGGAGATACTGCTTGATACGGCTGCCACAGCTGCCTACAGCAACCGGGTAGAATTTCAGATACTGGAAACACAGCGCCACCTGCAGCAGGCAAATGTGAAGTATAACAAGTGGAGCTATATACCATCGGTATCAGCCAGTGCAGCGTATATCCGCAATTTTCTCAACGACAGTTTTTCCAAGCTGTACAGCCAGTCATTTCCCAACTCATATGCAGGTATTACAGTTGGTTTCCCCATTTTCCAGGGAGGAAAAAGGAAATACAATATCCGGGCAGCCGAATGGCAACTGCGCCGGACAGAGCTGGATATAGAAAACCTGAAAAATACAGTAAGTACAGAGCAGGCATCAGCGCTTGCTAATTATAAAGCCAGCCTGGCCAACTACCATGCTGTAAAAGAAAACGTGGAGCTGGCAAAAGAAGTGTATGAAGTGATCAACCTGCAGTACAGGGCCGGTGTTAAAACATACCTTGAAGTGATTACTGCGGAAACTGATTTACGCACTGCACAGATTAATTACTTCAATGCGCTGTACCAGGTGCTGAGCAGCAAAACTGATGTGCAGAAAAGCCGGGGAGATATCCGGCCGGAATAATATTTATCTAATACTTGAACAACTAATATATGTTAAGGACGAAACCAACCTATTTGCTAATGGCCGCACTGCTGCTGGCCGCCGCAGCCTGTAAAAATAAGCAGGCCGCACAACAGGGGCCGCCACCGGCCATTCCCGTAACGGTGACAGAAGTGACGGCTTCCACTGCTTCTTACTATGATGAATACCCCGGTACCGTAGTGGCGCTCAACCAGACAGAATTGCGGGCGCAGGTAACAGGGTACATTACCGGCATCTATTTTAAAGACGGGGACAAGGTGGTAAAAGGGCAGCGCCTTTATTCCATCGATCAGCAATTATACAATGCCAATTACCAGCAGGCGCTGGCCAACCTGCAGGTGCAGGAGACCAACCTGCTCAAAGCACAGAAGGATGCAGACCGCTACCATGAGCTGGATAAAAAAGATGCTATTGCAAAGCAGCAGGTAGACTATGCCGATGCAGCGCTGGAGGCGGCGCAAAAGCAGGTGGCTGCCGCCCGTGCGAATGTAAATGCTGTAAAGGCTAATGTGAATTTTTCCACTATTACGGCACCCTTCACAGGTACCATCGGCATATCCCAGGTTAGGAGCGGCACATCGGTGGTGGCCGGTCAAACGGTGCTCAATACCATTTCCACAGATAATCCCATGGCTGTTGACTTTGCAGTAGATCAGCAGCAGGTATACCGCTTTACGCAGTTGCAGCAATCGGCAAAGGCAAAAAATGATTCTTCATTTTCACTGGCTTTTGGCACTGATGTATACCTGTTTTTTGGCTCCGTGGGTGTTATTGACCGGGCAGTGGATCCGCAGACAGGAACTATTAAAGTAAGGCTGGTTTTTCCTAATGAGCAGAAGATGCTGCGGGCAGGCATGAACACTACCGTGCGGGTGCTGAATAATGCCGGCAGCAATACCGTTACCGTGCCTTACAGGTCAGTGACGGAACAACTGGGCTCTTACTTTGTATATGTGCTGGGCGATAGCAATAAAGTAGCACAGCGCAAGCTGGTGCTGGGCAGGCAGGTAGGCCCTGACATTATTGTAAAGGAAGGATTGCAGGCCGGGGAAAAAATTGTGGTGCAGGGCATACAAAACCTGCGGGAAGGAGCGGTGGTGGCGCCGGCGCCGGATACTACAGTGCAAAAAAGATAAGAGGCGGAGTGATTAATCAAAAGTTCATCATCAGTCAGCATAGTATACCCTTCCTGCTTACAGGAAAAGGTCATGCTGACCCTTACAGCAAGTATACATGATAGCAGAAACTTTTATACGGAGACCGGTCACGGCGATGGTGATATCCATTGTGATTGTACTGGTAGGCATCATATCACTGATGAACCTGCCGGTGGCGCAGTACCCGGAGATAACACCGCCTACGGTATCCATTAGCGGCAACTTTACAGGCGCCGATGCGGAAACGGTGGAACAAACGACCACGACTGCCATCGAAACGCAGATCAATGGTACACCGGGCATGACGTACATGACAAGTAACAGCACCAGCAGCGGGCAGAGCAGCATTACGGTCAACTTTGAAGTAG
>DAOLFO010000346.1:0-3402 GCA_035326305.1 Chitinophagaceae bacterium | reverse complement strand
ACGTGACAGCCGATCGGCGATTGAAGATTCACCTGGCTTACAGCATTTACTATGCAGTGCTTGCGCACTTGTACACACGTTTTCTCTTAGCTTTTACCGTCTCTGCCTTTTTCCCGTATAATTCCTGTACTGTATAATACGCTTTTTTCTTTTCACCATAATAATCCACCACGCTCCAGCTGCTCACCGGCCAGCAATCATTAAACTGCCAGAACAAAGTGCCCATGCAGCGCCCGCCGGAGTTCATATGTGCAGTAATAGCAGTGGAGAGTGCACGGTGCTGCACTTCCTGCGTGGCAGCTACATACTCTTCAAATGTTTTGGGCTGCAGGTTTTCCATTGCTATATACTTAGCCAGGTTGGCATAGCCGGTGCGGTGCTTCTGGTGTACCTTCATCACTTCGGAAGCCGTATCAAAATCTGATGGGATGGCATACTTGTGAATGGTAGATATATTGGGCATGGCCTGCATGCCATACTCACTCATGAAGCGGGGCACTTTTTCTTTCATTACAGAAACAGGCTCCAGCCCATGCCACAGGCCCCAGTAGTGGCTGTCGCCCTGCGTCATGCTTTCTTTTCTTCCCCACCCCTTTTGCGGCGAAGTGGTAATATAGGGTCTTTCAGGATCATACTCCTTTACCAGCGAAGGCAGCAGGTCATGAAAAAGCTGCTGGTATTCATTCCATACTTTTTCTTCCTGTGCTGCTGTCAGGTTAAACTGTTTTTGCCAGCCCCAGTTGTGCCAGGCTTCATCTATTTCATTATTACCGCACCACAGCACAATGCTTGAGTGATGGCGCAGCCGTTTGATATTATCTATCGCTTCCTGCTTTATGCTTTCCAGGAAACCAGAGTCGCCGGGATACATGGCACAGGCAAACATAAAATCCTGCCAGACATAAATACCGAGTGAATCGCACAGGTCATAAAAATAATCGTCCTCATAAATACCACCGCCCCATACCCGCAGCATATTGATGTTGGCTTCTTTGGCTGCTACCAGCAGCTCCCGGTATTTATCTTTAGTAATACGGGGTAAAAACATATCAGCCGGTATCCAGTTGGCCCCTTTCATAAAAGTGGGTTCCCCATTTACCGTAAAATAAAATGACACACCAATAGAGTCCGGCTCCTGTACCAGCTTCACCACATCCTTTTTACCATACTTTGCCACCGGCACTTCCTCTTTGCGTTCACCATTCCATGCCAGCAGCGATACCGGCTTCCAGATACCGCTGGTAGTCAGCTTGGGCCCCCAGTCCCATCCATAATGGTATTGTGCCTTGCGCACATAATGCCGGTTATTATCGCTGGGATAGGCTACCGGCGATGCAGCAGCGAGGCTGTCTGCCATCTTATCAGGACTGTAAAAAAGCAGGTACAGCTCATTGCCTTTTTCTTTCAGCAATGATTTTACATCTGCTTCCCAGGTACGGAACATATTATCAGCCGATAAAATTTTTGTTCCATTTAAAAATACATCTGCATATGTGTCGATGCCATCGAAATGCAATACCACATGCTCCTGGTCCATGATACCAGGCTTACAATCAAAAATGGTTTGGTATTCCCAGTTTTCCCGGCTCACCCACTGCACTTTATTTTCATTATCGCGGTAATAAGGATCAGGAATCTCATTAGCTGCCATTAAGTCGGTATGCACGGTACCGGGCACAGCAGCTTTGCTCCAGGTATCTTTACCCTGCTGGCGGAAAGTCCAGTTATCGTCAAGTTCCTGCTTCATTGATGTATCGCTGGTACAGCTAATAAAGAATAACAGGGTGAGTGCGGTAAGGATCTGTTTCATTATTTTTTTGCCAGTTTACTATTGCGGTATCCGTACAGGAAATAAATTAATAACCCGAGCGCCATCCAGATAAAAAACCATTTCCAGCTTACGGCCGGTATCTCTATCATCAGGTACAGGCAGGTAAGCACACCCATGATAGGTATCAGGGAATAGTTGCGGATGATCGTTAATACAGTAAGGATAGTGGCCACCAGCAGGAATACGAGGAAAAGTATTTCCTGGTAGCTCTCATGCGTGAAATTTGAAACCGAAGCGCTTACCCTGTCCCGGAAAAGGTAAATAAACAAAGCTAACAGTACCGGTACAATAAAGCGGCCGTTAATGTATGGGAGCCTGAACCTGCCCGGTTCTTTCGGAGCAGGCGGCAGCAGCAGCACGCCACCTGATACCAGTATAAAGGCAAAGAGAGTACCGATGCTGGTCAGGTCTGTTACCAGCCCGCTTTCAATAAACAGGGCGCCGATACCAACAATAACACCCGTGACGATAGTGGCAAAAGAAGGTGTCTGGTACCGGGGATGCACTTTCTGAAATTTCTTCGGCAATAGTCCGTCCCGGCTCATGCTCATCCAGATACGGGGCTGGCCGATCTGGAATACCAGCAGCACGGATGTGGTAGCCACCACAGCGCTGATAGAAATGATCTTTTCAATCCACGGCGCCCGCTTCTCAAATACAAACGCCAGCGGATCATTTACATCTTTAAACGCTGAATAATGTTCAATGCCTGTCAGCACCAGGGCAATGAGTATATACAGCACCGTGCAGATAAGCAGGGAATAGATCATGCCCCGCGGCATATCCCGCTGCGGGTTCTTACACTCTTCCGCAGTAGTGGAGATGGCATCAAACCCGATATAGGCATAGAAGACTGCCGACACGCCTTTCAGCACGCCTTCAAAGCCATTGGGCATAAAAGGTGTCCAGTTATTGGTATCTACAAAAAAGGCTCCTGCTATAATGACGAATATAATAACGGCTACTTTAAAGATCACCATGAAATTGGCCGACTGCTTACTCTCTTTGATACCGATATAAGCCAGCCAGGTGACCAGGGCTACAATGATAAAGGCAGGCAGGTTGAAAAATAGGGGTGTGCTGCCAATACGCGGCGCTGAATTATATGCTTCGATGGCAAACTGGTAATTTTTCAGCGTCTCCGGATCCGTAACATTTCCTGCCGCCATTGCTGTAGTGGCTTCATTGAAAGCGCTCATTGCTGTTTGCGGATCCACCAGCATCCAGTCGGGCAGGTGAATATTAAAAATATGCACCAGCAGGTTATTGAAATAGCCGCTCCAGGATATAGCCACCACAATGTTACCAATGGCATACTCCAGTATGAGCGCCCAGCCTATGATCCAGGCAATCATTTCACCAAACGTAACATAGGAATAAGTATAAGCGCTGCCGGCCACCGGCACCCTGCTGGCAAACTCAGCATAGCAAAGCGCAGAAAAACCACAGGTGATAGCTGTGATGATAAATAATACCGATATACCCGGGCCGCCATCATAAGCTGCACCTCCAATAGTGGAAAAAATACCAGCGCCGACTACTGCGGCAATGCCTAAAAAGGTAAGGTCACG
>DAOLFO010000345.1:0-3419 GCA_035326305.1 Chitinophagaceae bacterium | reverse complement strand
CCGATATCATGATTTTAGCCTGGTATTTTTTATGCACCAGGTCTATCATCTGCTGCGGATCAGGAAACCTTGCTTCATCAAATTCCTGGCTGCCCCACTCTGCTTCCTTCCAGTAGCTCCAGTCCAGCACAATATTGTCTATGGGTATTTTTCTTTTCCTGAATTCAGCTATTGCTGTCAGCAGCTCTTCCTGTGTTTTGTATCGTTCCCGGCTTTGCCAGAATCCAAGCGCCCATTTGGGAACAACAGGCGCTTTGCCGGTAAGCTGCCGGTAGCCGTCCACTACTTCGTCTGCATTTTTTCCATATACAAAATAATAATCCACCCGGCGGCCTGCCTCTGAATCAAATGCAAAGCTGTTCTCCTCTTCACGGGGTACAGGCGGAAGGCCCTGTGCAGTAAGGTATGACTCTGTGCCATCCGGTATCCATTGTATGCGGATGCTGTACTTTTTATCTTTTTCCATCGGAAAATTAATCACACCTGCTCCGGGGTTCCAGGCCTGCCGCCACCTGTCAAACAGCAGCCGGCCATCTATCCATACTTTAGCATAACCAGCATAGGTCAGCCGGAGCTTATGCACGCCTGCCATGCCACTGGCTATATGCCCGCTCCATGTCACCATACCTTTATCTGCAATAAAATCTGCGGGAAGGTGCAGCCTGCTGTCATTTACATACGCATAATTGATTGCTGACTCCGCTTTCTGAAAGGCAATTTTATCCGGCTGTGTATGATCATTAGCATATGAAGCCGTGAGCCATCCTTCATTTCCCTGCTCATCAAAAAGCCGGAACGCCGACAGCGGCTGGTACGGTCGAACGTCCCCCGCTTTTGTCAGCGAATAATTTTCCCAGAGTATGCCATAGTTTTTTGCAGACAGCAAAAAAGGCACCGCAACAGATGTATTATTCTGAAAAAGATATACCTGCTGGCCTCTATAATTATACGCATCTTCCTGGTGCTGGCCCAGCCCGTACCAGGCATCATCAGGCGAAGTATCAAACACCTGCTTTATTCCAAACAATGCTGTGCCTTCAAAAACAACAGGCCATATACTGCGACCGGTAACAGCTCTTTCTTTTACCAAAACATTCCCCTTTATATCCAGGAAAGAGACAGCCCCGGAAGACAGATCAGCAATGATAACAAGCGCAGATGTGGAGATGTGTACCTTCCCGTTTTTCTCTTTTGCATCCCAGTTAAACGCCTGCGCTTTCTTAATGACACTCAGGCTCTGCACAGGTTCTATTTCCCTGGCAGGTGAAGCGATGACATGAACAATGCGGTCAGTGACCATCTCAACCTTTACAGCAGCCGCATTACCGCTCTGCTGCTTATCCGGGTAGATGATCACCCCGTCAGGCAGTACCTTGTAAGATCCTTCATTTGCTGTAACAGGCAGTGAAGAGAACAGCAACAGTATGATTACAATAAAATAATTTCTTTTCATGATCATTTGTTATCAGCTACTAAAAAAACCGCTGCCCTTGCAGGCACCTCCACCCGTATATCACCCGTAGCAGCAGCGCCGTATGCAGGCAGTGTGGCATATCCTGAAGGACCACCTGTGCCTTCCGGGCTGCTGTTATTTATAATTACCTCCCGGGAAAACTCACCATTATCATTGCTGCCTGTCAGCGTATACCAATAGTATTTATCTCCTTTCAGAAAATTTTTGATAGCCACTTTTGCGGTAAATGATGCTGTGGAAGTATTGACAATCACCAGGCCTGTTTCGCCGGAAGAAAAAGAAGTAGCATACACAGCAGCGCCGGGAATGGTATGCACTGACTCCACCAGCCGGTCACCTGCCATTTTCTGTAAAAAATACATGTGGTAGAATGCCGGCCGCGGCTGCCATTTGCTTTCACCGGAAGCAGCTTCGCCCTGGCTGAACATACCGTGATCATTGCCATCATCCCATCCGTTGGCCAAATCCCATCTTGCTGTAAGGCCCAGCTCCTGCTTCATGGATTCACCCAGCACCATCAGCGCATGCAGGCCATTGATATGTGATACCTGTTGTTTTGAACCGGTGGCAAAAATGTTCCATTCATCCAGCACCAGCGGCTTTAATGATGCGCCATGTGTGCTGAAAGCCTGCTTTACAAAATCAACCATCTTCTTTGTCTCTGCCTGTGGCGTGGCGAGTATTTCAGCAGCAGTTGAGTTGACATGGTAAGGCGTGTAATAATTATGCAGCACATAATAGTCGGCACTGTTGTCAATAGCCGTAAGCATACCGCTGTTCCAGTTGCGATGCGTATCAGTAGCCCATGCCGGGCTCACTGATTCCACCATCACCGCCCCGATATAAATGGTCTTTCCAATAGCTGCTGCCGCCTGCCGCATGGAATCGGCAAATACTTTAAAATGCTGTCCATATAGCTGCCCGGATAAAAATTCAGGTTGACCATCCTGGTTACCGGCAGCAGCAATGCGGTAGCCTGCTTCCCATTCACCAAAATTTTCATTACCAATTTCCCAGTAAGCCGTGCGCCCGTTATCATAGCGTACCCACTCTGCTGCCAGGTGCGCCGCAGCCGCTACCGGATCAGCACTGGTACCGTAGCGGGCATAGCCATAGTTGATGGTGATAAGCCCTTTACTCCCTGTTTGCTGCAATAGCTGGTAATAATTGCTTACCGAAAAAGTCCAGCCTTCTGCATTTTTTCCATACCAGTACCCCGCCGGCGCTGTACTGCCATCTGCCTGCATCAGAGCAGCAGGCGCATCAGCAGGCGGCATATCCTTTTCTGCATTCCAGAAAAAAATATCACTGATGCTGCCACCGGGAAAACGAATAACGGAAGGTGACAGCTTTTTTAAATGATCCATCAATACAGGCTGATCGACAATTTGCGTCATCCACAGGTTGGCATTATTCCCAAAAATCGCCGGTGATATTTTTGACAATACTTTACTGCGGTTGACAGAGATAGTATATGTGGCAGCAGCGGGCACACTGCCATTTGCCGAAGGCGGAACAGAGAAACTCCGGGGCTTCCATTCATCAAGGAAAAAACCTGCTGTAGCAGCTACCGGCGGATCTGTTGCAGGATCAATCACCTCCGGCTCTTCCGGTTCCGGGTTTTCCTTTACGCTTTTACGGCAGGAAGAAAACACGAAAAAGAAAAAACCTGCAAAGAGGATAATATGTAAACACCGTTTAAGCATAATGAATGGGAAATGCCGGCAGCACAGCTATTGTTCAGCAGGCGTTTATTATTCAGAAAATAGGTTGCAGGAAGAAAAATCTCCCCGCAACCACCTTTAGCCGGTCGATTGCTGCTATATGAAAAGGAACGACTAAGGATTTTTGACTAACGCTTGCACTGAGAAATTTTATTTTCTATTTATACTTTTCGATCCTGATATTATCAATGGCTATCCGCAGTGAGCCCGGCGCTATGGGC
>DAOLFO010000344.1:0-3422 GCA_035326305.1 Chitinophagaceae bacterium | reverse complement strand
GGGAATGGGGTGTGGATGAATTTCTCGACAGCACCGTTTTATCTAAATGCATCGTAGTGGGTATTGACAATGGCGGGGCTCACCGGCTTACCGAATACAATCCTTACGACCATGACCGCTTTGGCAAAGGGGAAGGAAATGCTTACGCCGGTTTCCTTGTGCATACGCTGAAGCCATTTATTGACAAGCATTACCGCACCCTGCGCAAAAAGAAAGATACCTGGATAGCCGGCAGCTCTATGGGCGGGCTCATTTCCTTTTATACGGTGCTGGCCTATCCCAAAACATTTGGTGCGGCAGGTGTCTTCTCTCCCGCCTTCTGGACAGCATCCGGCATTGATGAAACAATAAAGCAAAAAGGCAAAAAACTAAAAAGCCGCATCTACTTCTATGGCGGCAAGCAGGAAGGAGAAACCATGATACCGGATATGCTGCGGGTGCAGCAGGCAATGGCTGCCACTTCCTCATCAGCAACAACGACGGTAATCAGGGATGAAGGAAAGCACAATGAAGCCCGCTGGCAAAAAGAATTTCCTTTGTTTTATGAATGGCTGCTAAAAACTAAATAAGCCTGCATGCCAGCGTACGGGGAAGTACTTCGAGGAGCAGTATTATAAATGCGACTGCAGCAGTACCTTAATTCTGCTCTGATGCATTTCGTTTTGCTAAACGTGGCGGAAAGGAGATATTTACAGGAATAGCTTACTCACGGGTGCCAATTGCTGCTTCAGAGGCAAAAGAATAGCCGGCTTACAAAGCCGGCTATTCTTCATAAACACGATTGTCGTAAAAGTATATTTATGCATGTGCGGCAAGCAGCGGCACTGTGGTATGAAAGGCCAGTTTTTTAGTGTGGCTGCTGCTGAAAATATTATTGATGAAGGAATGATTTTTGGGAATGACAATGATCATATCAATGCTCTTGTCTTTGGCAAACTGGAGAATGGCTTCCTGGAAATCATTCATGCCGATAAAATAAAACTCAGGATTAAAGGCTGCAAAATGTGCCTGCAGCGTTGCCCTTTCCGCCATATACTTATCTGTCAGGGATACATAATGCTCATTATCCACATTTACAATATGCAGTTTGACATCAAATAGCTCCAATACATTTCTGATAGCCAGCACGGGTGTGCTTGCTTCCACGTCTTCGAAGTCGGATGTGAGCGCAACATTTTTCATACCGGTATAGCGGGCGCCGGGGGGAACAATGAGCACGGGGCAAACATTCTGGTCGGCCATCTTCAGCGTATTGCTGCCGGAGAGCAACTGTTTCCATTCCCCTTTTTCGGAAATGCCCATGATGATCAGCTCCGCATTTTTTTGGTGGGCCAGCCTGCCGAGGCAGTCGATCAGGTTATCACCCAGTTCCTTTATACATTCTATGCCGGACACGCCTTTTTGCTCCATTTCCGCTTTCAGGCTTTCGAGGTACTGGCCGGCGGTGGCGCTTTCTTCTTCTTCCTCAAACATGTTGTACAGTATAACATGCAGATCGGATCGGTGGCCCAGCAATGCAGCGGCATAGCGGGCTGCGTTGAGGGATGTTTCAGAAAAATCAATAGGGATGATTACATCTTTCATGCATCAGTTGGTTTTGGTCTGCAATTGGGTTAAAAAAATAATTGGCGTAAGCCGGTAAACATAAAAACCTGCTCACAATCGCCTAAAATACGTATTTTTTGCACGAAACAAGGATGTCTATGCGCCGTATATTATATCAATGCTGCCTTTTACCTGTTGCAGGCTTATTGCTGCTGGCAGCCTGCCAGCGAAACAATAAAAAAAAGGAACCGGAAGTGGCTTACCCGCCAGTGGCGGAACAGCGGGCTGCATTACTGGATAAGCCCTATGCCACCCCGGTGCGCCTGCTGGACAGCCTGCAGATGATAACAGACCTGGCATACCTGGCCTCTGCTGACTGCCAGGGGCGGCAGCCCGGCACTGCCGGCCATGACCTGTCGCTGCAGCGGGTGCTGGAGCGTATGCGGGAAGCGGGCGTGGACAGCTTTGACAATGCCCTGCTGAAAACTTTTTCCGGGAAAGCGATAAACGGCACTACGGCAGGAAAGAATGTGGCGGGCTGGGTGCCCGGCACCACGCAGCCGGATAAATATATTATTGTTACCGCCCATTATGATCACCTGGGCACCAATGCCGGCGGCGCTGTCTTCCATGGCGCCGATGATAACGCTTCCGGCACGGCCTGCCTGCTGGCAATGGCAAAATATTTTAAGCAGCACCCCTTGCCATACTCCCTTGTATTTGCTGCACTGGACAGGGAAGAGGTGGGACTGGAAGGAGCCTATGCCCTGGCAGATTACCTGGTGAATAAGTTGGGCCGCCAGCAAATAGTTTTTAATATTAACTTGGATATGATCAGCCGCAGCGATAATAATGAGCTGTTTGCCTGCGGTATCTGGCATTTCCCGGAATACCGTAAAGCGATTGATGCCGTGCAGCCCCTGACCAATACCCGGCTGCTGATGGGGCATGACTCTTCCGGCGGCCCGGACGACTGGACTAACCAGAGCGATCACGCCGCTTTTTTTCAAAAAAATATTCCGTTTATTTATCTCGGAGTGGAAGATCACCCGGACTATCACCAGCCTACAGATACTTTTGACAAAATCAACCCGGGCCGCTACCTGGAAAATGCAAACCTGGTACTGCTGCTGGTAAAAGCAATAAAACCCTGAGCTGTCAGCCGGCTTTTTTGTCAAGCGTCATCTCAAAGAAGCGGAACCATTCGTTGTTGCGGTTCATTTCGCCAATCTCGTGCCATTGTCCTTTTTCATTCAGCCGGATGATATAGCGCATATTACTGTTGGGGTACCAATACAGGGCATCGCCGATCATTTCTGCCTTATACTCCCCGCTGCGCCCGCTAAACAGGTAGGAGCGGAAGCTGTAGTGCTGCTTTTGCCTGTCGTAAATGACAACAGCCATCGCATCATGTATGACTGCGCCGCCTGCCCTCCCTTTTCCTTCTATCAGCAGTGCTGTGCCTTCAAGCTTTAGCTGTACTTTTTCTGTTTGGTCAAACTCGTGCTTTTTACCATCTGCCATCATCATCCAGCCTTTGCCTTCCCATTCGCCGGTAATGAAATGAAGCGGTTTCATCAGCCGCTGTGCAGCCGTGTCGGCAGTATTGGCCTGTGCGGCGGAAATGATGGTGATAAACAGGGAGAGTGCAAGAAGAAGTGTGGATTTCATAAGTTGAAAATTTAAGATGAAATGTTTGGTGTTGAATAAAGATAACGTGCTAAAGATACAATGTATCCGGATATCAATGTTGCCGTAAAGAAAAATCTAAAGAAAACGCAAAGGGAATTTAATAAATTAATGTGTTGTACTATTAAACCAAATTGGCAATCAAGATTTTTTTTGCACCCTTAGCGGGAGCTTTGCGTACCCAGCGG
>DAOLFO010000343.1:0-3434 GCA_035326305.1 Chitinophagaceae bacterium | reverse complement strand
ATCTTCTTTGGAAACAAGCGGTGCATACTGGTGCTGGCGGCCGATAACAGTAATGCCGACAAATTCTTTTTCCACCAGTATTTTGAGCAGTGTGGCAATGGTATTCTGGTGTGGTTTGGGCGCGGGCATTTCATCTAAAATATCCCGTAAAAAAGCCTGCTCCAGCTTCCACAATACCTGCATTACCTGCTCTTCTGCTTTGGTCAGTGTTTTCATGCTAAAAAAGTTTGACAACCGAATGTATAACTATTTTTTTAGTTCAACAACTAATTTTTTAGTTTTTGAAAAATTTGGCTTGCCTTCCCCGCAGTTTCCGTTATTTTGCAACAAACCAATCAGAAAGGATGCAGGAGCCGATTATTGAAATCAGTAATGCCAGTATTTACCAGGGAAATAACCTTATTCTTCAGGATGTTAACCTTACTATCCACAAGGGGGAGTTTGTATACCTGGTGGGTAAAACAGGCACAGGTAAATCGAGCCTGCTGAAAACATTGTATGGGGAGCTGCCGCTGAAGGAAGGAGAGGGGACTGTGGCCGGCTTCGCCCTGCGCAACCTGGACTGGAAAAAAGTGCCTTACCTGCGCCGCAACCTGGGAGTGGTATTCCAGGATTTTCAATTGCTCACCGACCGCAATGTAAATAACAACCTCAAGTTTGTGCTGAAAGCCACCGGCTGGACAGATGAAAAGCTGATGGATGAAAAGATAAATGAAGTGCTGGAGAAAGTGGGGCTGAAGTCAAAAGGCTTTAAAATGCCCTTTGAGCTCAGCGGCGGCGAGCAGCAGCGGGTGGATATAGCAAGGGCTTTGCTCAATTCACCCAAGCTCATTCTTGCTGACGAGCCTACCGGCAACCTTGACCCCGAAACATCGGACGAGATCATGAACCTGCTGTTCCATATTTCCCGTGAATTTAATACGGCTATTGTGATGGCCACGCATGATTATATCGTGGTACAAAAATACCCGGCGAGACTTATCCGTACGGAGAAAGGGAAGGTGATTGATAACGCTACCATAGCCATTGAATAAGCCGGCGGGTGTTTTTTTCATTATCATAGGTATCACCCAGCAACTCTTTTCTTAACCGCAATTCTTCCTCTTCAAAAGGCTGGTAATACAACTGGGATATAATGGAAGCAAAGGCATTGGCGCTGCTCCCTATGTGACAGGCGCTTTCCAAACCTGTGCCGGCAACCATGGGTTCGTTGGCAACACAATGCCGCCCTTCAAACAAAGCATGCAGCAGCTTGAGCCGGATGCCCGTGATCTGCTTGTTGAAGCAGGGCAATACATTGATATGCGCTTTGCGCACCAGGTCGCTCATTTCCTCTTCTGAAGGGTCGGCTATCAGGCAGGTATGCTGGCAGAGCTCCGCTACTTTTTGCAGGCGGCGGGTTGGTTTTTTACCCGCTATTACAAATGGTACCCTTGCTTTGGTAAAGACTTTGCAAATAAGCCATAGCGCCGCTTTTTCATTTTCGGGCACCGACAGGTTTCCATGGTACAGGCAAAAGCTGCCGCGGCCCTGTTCACCTTTTACCTGCTGCCATGCCGGATAGGTGGACAGGAAATCCACCTGTGGCAATGCATATTTATTTTTCAGCCGCATGATGTCTGTGGCAGATACGCTTACATAATGACAGTCCGGCGGCAGGCTGCGGGAATATTGCCGGAGCAGCCGGCTCTCATTATAAAAAAATATTTTCTTCGCCAGGTTGCCTTCCGCTCTTGCCAGCTCCCGGTAGTAAATGCTTTCATCATTGTGCATACGCACAATGATATTCCGGTTGCGCCTGTCAAGCTGGGGCAGGATGCCGGTGCAGTGAATGCCTTCGAGCAATACAGGGTAACTGTCAGCCTGCAGGTTTTTTACAAGTGAATCGTTGATCCGGGATGCTACGATATGAGGGAGCTGCAGGGGCAGGCTTTTTTTCAGCGTTTTTCTTTCGTATACCCGGATGGATGCACAAAACTGGTTGAGCTCATTGGGCGTGCCCCTTTCATTGTAGCTGAAATAATGTAAATGAATGCGCACACCGGCTTTGTGCAGGCAGCGTATACGGTTCATCATATCAATAGCGCCGCCATAATCGGCAGGCCAGGGCACATCGAGGCAAACGATATGAAGCTGTCTCTCCATGATTTAGAGGTATGGCTGGTAAATGGCGGTCAGCTTTTGTGATTCCTTTTCCCAGCACAATTCACCGGCGGCATATTTTGTATTGGCCTTCAGTTGCTTATATTTTTCCTTATCATTCATGAGAGACAAAATTTGTCCGGCAATACTGGCCGGCTCCTGCGAGGATAAACAAATGCCGCAATCAAATTGTTCAATGATACGCTTTACTTCCGGAATGGCTGTGGCAACCACCGGCACCCCGGCATGGATATAATCGAATACTTTATTAGGAAGATTGAACAGGCAGTTTTCGCTTTCAAATTCATCGAGTGTAAAGCCCAGGGCAGCAAGCGGAGTATAGGTTTTCAATTCGGCAGGCGGGAGCTTATCAATCATATCCACCCGGCTCTCCAGTTGCCATTCTTTCCGCTGCCTTGCAATAGCATCCCACGCATTGCCGCTGCCGATATATACCAGGTGATACTCACCCGGTAAAAGGCGCATGGCCTCCAGCAGTTCCATGCCACCCCGCCCGGCATTGATACCGGCGCCCTGCATCAGTAAGATGTATTTTCCCTGCCAGTGCCCTGGAACTGTTTTTGGAACAATGGTGCCTGTAACAGGTACATTACGGATTACAGCAATGATATTGCCGTATTCCTGCTGGTATTTTTCTTTTACGGCATCATTTACTGTATATACTGTTTTTAGTTTTGGAAATATCCAATTCTCTATCCGCTTCCATACCCTTTTCTTAAAAGGATGGTTTTGCAGTTCGGGTACACCGGTAAAATATTCATGCGTATCATAGAACAATTTTTTACGCCTCCATTTACTGACGATGTATGCAGGCAGCAATGTGTCGAGATCATTTGCCAGCAAATAATCTGTTTTTGCAAACAGCAGGCGGAAGAAAAGTTTTGTATTAAACTCTGCATACTGCAAAAAACCTTTCCGGAAATAGCAGCGTATCCTTTTTGCCCTGAAAATATAGGTATCAAGCGGCAGGCTGTTTTTCAGCTTCCGGGCAATAACGGTTACCTCAAATCCCATTTGCTGCAGGGTGGTGCAGATACGGATTACCCGCTGATCGGTAGTCAGTTCGGAGATAACGGCAACAGTTATTTTTTTGCGGGGCATACCGGTTATGAATATTTGCGGAGCGCTGCTAAAAATAGCCGGCGATATCCCTGGCTATTTGTGCAGCGGCATTACCAGTACCAAATATAGGTGTTTGAAAAATGGCATCCAGCGTAGGCAGCGCCCGGAAAGACTGCAGGATAGCATCAGCGTTTGCGTCAGACCGTATG
>DAOLFO010000026.1:0-18229 GCA_035326305.1 Chitinophagaceae bacterium | reverse complement strand
AATAATTCGTTTTACTCAGGATACCCAAAAATATAATCCTATTGTTATCAAAGAATATAAAAGCACTATAATATTCCCTTTCTTAACATCACTGCCCTTGTATTCCTCAAGGATTAATTCGTATTTATTCAGTAATATAAAATAGATAAAAGTTAATACCCAGATAGAAAGTGATCCATATGCAATAATTTTACTAACTTGAACAGATATCAAATTACTAAGCTCTAATAACTCCAAAAAAGCCATTAGGTTAAACCACGGCATCACAGTCGCTAAAAACCATGCGTTCACCTCTGGGAAAAAACCTTTATTTCCTATAGCCTCAGCAAAAGAATAATATTTATAAAAAAGAAATTTATACCACCTCATATAAATTCTAAATTAAAAGTTCAGAGAATCACCCCCTACCTTGATTTGTGTCCCGCGAATCAAATATTCCAAAACATTTCCTGATCCGGTTCGTGAGGCCCGAACTGGGTAGGAGACTCTGCGAAGTAAAAACCGTATCAATGCTACGTTGCTGTTATCTATATTGTTTCCAGTCTATTTGGCTCATCAGATAAAATGAGAAGATCAGATTTGCAATAATTAAAAATATAATTGACCATACTATCATAGTCCCTCTTCTGTTTTTCTTTTCTGGCCATTTATCAAATTCTGCAATATATCTTTTCCAACGACCCTGGTATTCAAACATTATTAATTTAATAATTATTAATACTGCAAGTATGATGAAAGTTAGAGGGTTGGATGACGGGCTACTAATTAATTCCTTTTTTGTTAAAACTTCATAATAATTCTGGACTGATACTAAAAACCAAACCTCTAAAGCAAGTATTGCTATACCAGCCTTCCAATCACTCCAAAGCTTAGGAGTAGACACCTTTTCCCAAAACCTATACAACTTATAAAACAGATAGCCATACATTTGCTTTAACGTCATCATATTCCTCTAAAGTTTTTGTGAGCCAAGAGCGGAAACTGCAGGTTTCCCCGAATTTCGGCCAAAGTAAGTTAGAGTTAATAATGGTTTTTACCTTCCGCCTATATTTCTTCTCCTGGCGTACCAGGTTATAACAATTATCACATTATACGTATGCAATGTCCCCCATGCGCTCAGGATAAAAGCAGCAGCCCTGAAACAGGAAAGAAAAGAATGGACCGGGAAGATTTAGCTTTTGCTAATAATACGGGCTGATCATCACATAGATCACCACACCCGTCACCGCCACATAAAACCACACAGGCCAGGTCAGCTTTGCCAGCTTGCGGTGCTGCTGCCACTCCCCCGTGAGCCCGCGGTAAGCTGTAAAAAGAATGAAGGGCAAAATAAGGCCCGCAAGCGGAATATGTGTAAAGAGAATAATATAATAAAATGTTTTGCTGATGCCCTCTCCGCCATAGCTGGTTTCGCCGGTAAAAAGATGATGGCAGATATAGCTGATCAGGAAAAGGATGGACAATATCATGGCTGTCAGCATCAGGTTCCTGTGCGCTTTGTATTTCCGGGATTTCACCGCTACCAGTGCCGCTACCAGCAGCAGGGATACACATCCGTTGATCACCGCATTGATCAGTGCAAACAGGTGCAGGTCAAATCCCAAATTCACCTCCAGCTTTACCCTGCTCAGGGCCGTAACGGCTACAAACACAACAGCAGAAAACAGCAGTATCAGTGTCCTGGCTTTTTTATCATTCTTTTTCCAAACCGGCGCTAACATGTTGCTTTTTATTTTTTATAAAATAGATTAATAAGCCCACCCCAACGATAGCCGCAATAAAAGCCACTGCCATTATCTCCAGCTTGCCGGCAAGGAAAGATCGTCTCTTCGGATCTTTTTCCATCGTCAGCATGATGATATCGCGGGAGAGCCGTGCCAGCGAGGTACTGTCCAGTCCGCTGTAGTAGCCCCGCACATGGCGGTTGGTATCAATAAGCACAAACTTATCTGTATGAAAAAAGCTGGTGTCCACGCCTTCACCATCTTCCAGCGGCACTCTCATTTCATGAATGCCCATGTTATAAATAGTTTGCTTACTGCCGGTAAGCAGCCACCACTGCTCCGGGTTGACCTGGAAGCGATCGGCCCATTTTTTTAACTGATGAACAGAGTCCCTTTCGGGATCAATGCTGAAAGAAAGGAAATGCAGGAAATCAGGCGTCTTGTCCCCCACCCGCTGTGCGTTGGTGACAGACTGCTGCAGGCGTTTCATGTTCAGCGTCATCCTGGGGCAGATAGTAGGGCAGCGGGTAAAGAAAAAATCGGCCACTACCACTTTACCCTTCATATCCTTCCAGGAGATGCTGTCGCCCTGCTGGTTAACCAGCGAAAAATCAGGCAGCGTGTGCCAGATGGTATCCGTATAGGCTTTACCATTTCTTGTTTCATTGATAATGCTGTCCGGCAGGTAGTGGCGGGGCATGGCCGTAGCCTTGTCGCTAAATCCTTTTATGATAAAATAACAGATCAGCGGGATAATGGCTGCGATCAGTATGGCATATAGTGCGGTCTTGTTCACAATCAGGTCTGTTAAGCGGCTATATTACAACAAAGCCGCCGGGCTTTGGTTGCATATTTGCAGGTGGCCGGCGGCTTTAATTATTATTTTTTTTACTGTTGTCGGCTACTGCTTGCCCGGCTGCGGCTCTTCTGCCGGCTGGCCGGCTGGCTGCTGGTGCTTTTTAGGTGTGGTGGTCTCTTTAAAATGCAGATCGTATTTATTCCGCAGGTTCTTGTATGAGTTGCCATCTACAATAAATGCAATGATAAACCATACAAATAACAACAGGGGCACTACAATGGTCATGATCATATTCCGGATCTCGTCGCCCAGGTGCATAAACACAGATACGATGTAATAAGCCTTGGCCAGTGTAAGTATACATACCGCTCCTTTAAACATGAGCACTAGCAGCTGATTAGCATCATGGCCCATGGAGTAAATAAGCAGGCCGATACCCAGCTCTATCACCGTAATGATCGAAAGCAGTATCGTGGTTCTTTTTACCCGCTTTTTAAACTCTGCATCAGACATATGATGCTCAAACGTTATTTCCGAAGATGCCGGTTGCTGTTCCATTTTATATTCAGTTCGTTAATAAGATAATTTATTGCTTAAATCAGGTAGAAGCACAGGAATACAAATACCCATACCAAGTCTACAAAGTGCCAGTACAGCCCCGCCTTTTCTATCATCAGGTAGTGTCCTTTCCTTTCAAACACATTTTTTTGTGTCATGATCAGCATAACAATATTAATAATGACACCGGAAAATACGTGGAAGCCGTGGAAGCCGGTAATGCCATAAAAATATCCGCCAAAGGCCACAGGGCCTTTTTCACGTATATGCAGGTCATCCACATTGACCAGGCTGACCAAGTCCTGGCTGCTCATGGCAGCCAGCTCCGCATGTGTTTTGCCGCTTTCATGCGCCAGCTTCACCAGCGTTTCATGCGAGCTGTTTTGCAGGGCGGCCAGCGCTGTATTATGATCTACCAGTTGGCCCCAGGGGTTAGCCCTTGTGGTTTGGCCAATCAGTTCTATTTTACCATCAACCAGGGTAGCATGCTCTGCGGTGATCAGGTGCCACCATTCCCATGCCTGGCAACCCAGGAATGCCAGGCCGCCCACAATCGTCCACAACAGCCATTTTACCACGCCTGCCTTATCACCTTTATGTCCGGCATGTACGGCCATCACCATCGTTACGGAGCTGATGATAAGGATAAAGGTCATCACGCTCACAAATGCGAGAGGCAAATTAGCATGGCCCGCTCCCGGAAAAGCATTAAACACTATGTTGGGATCCGGCCAGAAGTTCTGGCTGAAGCGGATCGTACCATAGGAAATAAGAAAAGCGCCAAAGGTAAATGCATCACTCATCAGGAAATACCACATCATCAGTTTTCCGTACTCCACGTTAAAGGGGCTTTTACCCCCGCTCCACCATTTTGTCTGCTGCGCTGTAGCTGTTGTAGCCATATTTATAAAAATTCCAAATTAAAAAAACCAAATTCTATTTGTACTGCATTACCCGATGATGATAAAAAATATCAGCAGGTACAGCCAAAGTATATCTACAAAATGCCAGTAGGTAGCCATCACTTCCACCGGTACGGCACTGTATAGCTTTATTTTGCCGGCAAAGGCTTTGATAAACATCACTACCAGCGCTACAATCCCCCCGAGCACATGCAGCGCATGTATCCCGAAAATGATGTATAAGAACTGGCCCGCACCGGATGCCCCTTTAAAAGTGATCTGCTGATCATACCACAACTGCTTAAACCCCACCCACTGCAATACCACAAATACAACTCCCAAAACCAGTGTAACGCCCATCAGCACCCGGTATTGCTGCATGGCCCGCTGGCGAAATGAGCGCAGCGCCATTTGTATGGTGAGACTGCTCAGCAATATCGCCCCTGTTGATACCCAAAACACAGCCGGCATATCTATCTGACGCCAGCCCACCAGGTTGCTTTTTACAATAAAAGCACTGGTCAGGCCTGCAAACATCATCAGGATGCTGGCAATGGCCACCCACAAGGTGAACTTGTGGGGGTGTATCTTTTTTCGTTGTTGCTCTGTCACTATATCAATGCTCATGTACCACGAATTAACTTATCACACTATTACTATTACACGCTTTTGCTCATCAGCAGCGCCAGCAATACCACGGGCAAATACAGGTAGCTGCCAAACATCACTTTCCTTGCCGAGCTTACATCCATTTTCCTGTACAGGGCGGCGCTCCTGCCTGTCATAAATAAATTGGCCAGCACCACCAGCGCCAGGCTGATAACACCCGCTGCACCTGCATAGCTGCACATACCTGTAAAGTAGGGCAGCAGCGTGACGGGTATCAGCAGCAGCGAATAGATCAGCGTTTGCAGCGCTGTGAACTTTGTCGGTCCCTTGTCCGCCGGCAGCAGCTTAAAGCCTGCATTGGCATAATCGCTGTGCGCAATCCAGGCAATGGCCCAGAAATGCGGAAACTGCCATAAGAACTGGATGCCAAACAAAATCCATCCGCCAGCAGACAGCGCATCTTCCCCGGCTGCCCACCCAATCAGGCAGGGCAGCGCTCCCGGTACCGCACCTACCAGCACCGCTATGGAATTTACTTTCTTCAGCGGTGTATAGATAAAGGCATACAGGAAAAGGCTGAATGCGGCTAAGCCCGCAGCTAATCCATTAAAGAAATACCAGAGTATAAAAACTCCCGCCATTCCTGTAATGATGGCAAAAGCCCAGCCTTCCGTCACACTCATCCTGCCTGCAGCCACCGGTCTTTTTGCCGTCCGCTTCATCATCGCATCCGTATCTTTTTCCACTACCTGGTTGATGGCATTGGCGCTGCCTGTCACCAGCATCCCACCTGCAAAGAGCAAACCGATCATCACCCATTCATACTCCACCACTTTGGGCGCCAGCAGGTAACTGATCACACTGCTGAACACCACCATTATACTGAGCGAAAGCTTGATTAACTGTAAATAGTCTTTTACTTTATTCATCTCAAGCTGTCACCATTTTTTAAAAGGTCAAAAGCGAAAACTAAAAACTCAAAACCTTACTCTTTTATCCTCAATCCTGCCAACCGGCTCAGCGCTTTTACTTTTACTTTGAATTAATGCTTGCTTTCATTCGCACCCACAGGCTCTGTCTGCGGAATGAAATCCCTTCCATCTTTACCATAATCATAAGCCCAGCGGTGAACTTCCGGAATTTCGCCTGTCCAGTTGCCGTGTCCCGGGTTGATAGGCGTAGTCCACTCCAGCGTAGCTGCACCCCATGGGTTAGAAGAAGTAACTTTTCTTCCTTTGAATATAGAATAGAAGAAATTGAAAACAAACATAAGCTGCACTGCAAATACGATAACAGTAACAATCGTGATCATTTTATCCAGATCACCAAACTGGTTGAATGAGCTCCAGCCGCTCTTATCCAGGTAGCGGCGTGGCATACCGGCCAGGCCCTGGTAGTGCATGGGCCAGAAAATAAGGTAAGCTCCCACAAGTGTTACCCAGAAATGGATATAGGCCAGCGTTGAATTGAGATAACGGCCAAACATTTTCGGGAACCAGTGATAGATACCGGCAAACATACCAAACATGGAAGCCACGCCCATTACAATGTGGAAGTGTGCCACCACGAACATCGTATCATGCAGGTGTATGTCAATAGTGGAGTTGCCCAGGAAGATACCTGTCAAACCACCTGATATAAACAGGCTCACAAAACCGATAGCGAACAGCATACCCGGTGTAAACCGGATATTGCCGCGCCACAGCGTGGTGAGCCAGTTGAATACTTTGATAGCGGACGGCACCGCAATAAGCAGCGTCAGCAGTACGAATACCGATCCGAGGAACGGGTTGAGGCCGGTAACAAACATATGGTGCGCCCATACCAGGAATGCCAGTATGCAAATGGCGAATAACGAGCCCAGCATGGCCATATAACCGAAGATCGGTTTGCGGCTGTTGATAGACAGTATCTCTGATACCATACCCATCGCCGGCAGCAGGATGATGTATACTTCCGGGTGGCCCAGGAACCAGAACAGATGCTGGTAAAGTATCGCACTGCCGCCTTCATTCGGTAATATTTCTCCATTAACAACTATATCACTCAGGAAGAAGCTGGTGCCGATATTGCGATCAAACAGCAGCAGCACGGCACCTGACAGCAGCACGGGGAAAGAAAGTACGCCCAGCACGGCAGTAAAGAACAGTGCCCAGATAGTAAGCGGCAGCCTGGTCATGCTCATGCCTTTTGTACGCATGTTGAGGATGGTGGCGATATAGTTCAACCCGCCCAGCAGCGATGATACGATGAACATCGCCATGCTGATCAGCCATAGGTCGGCCCCCAGCTTTGACCCCTGGCTGGCCTGGCCCAGTGCGCTCAGTGGCGGGTACATGGTCCACCCGCCGGAAGCAGGGCCGGTTTCAATAAATAAAGAAGATATCATGATCACACTGGCCAGGAAGAAGAACCAGTAGGAGAGCATATTAATAAACGGCGAAGCCATATCACGGGCACCTATCTGCAGGGGGATAAGAAAGTTGGCAAAGGTGCCGCTCAGCCCGGCTGTCAGTACGAAAAACACCAGCACCGTACCATGCATGGTCACCAGCGCATAGTAAAACTCAGGATGAATAGTGCCGCCTGCTGCCCGTGAGCCAAAAAAGGTTTCGAGAATAGGAAAGCTTTGCCCCGGAAAGCCCAGTTGCAGACGGAACAGCACCGAGAACAGGCCTCCTATAATGGCCCATATGATACCGGTAATCAGGAACTGCTTACCAATCGTCTTATGGTCCATGCTGAAAATGTATTTGGACACAAATGACTGGTGATGGTGTCCGTGCCCGTTATCATCATGGTGAACTCCGTGGGATACGGATGCTTCGGTATGAAGGTGCAATGCTTCGCTCATAATCTTCTATATTTTTTGGCAGCAATGCTGCCCTGTTCATTTATTTTATTTTCCCGCCTGGGCTATTTGCTTTGCGGCGGCAGTGTCGGCTGCGGCAGCTTTTTGCACAGCCGGATCCTTATCCGGGAATACAGTATAGTACTGCGGCTTTTTAGTCGCCATATACTGGTCAAACTCTTCCTGTGTTTCCACCACTACCACGCCCCGCATGGTATAGTGCCCCTGGCCGCACATCTGGTCGCAGGCCATTTCAAATACAAAGTTAGGGTTACCGGTTTCTGCTATCATTTGCCTGGTGGTTTTGGTAGGTGTAAACCACATGGTAGTGGGAGTACCCGGTACAGCATCCATTTTCATACGGAAATGAGGCAGGCCCACGTCATGGATCACATCCTTGGCGCCAATCACCAGCTTCACTGGCTTATTTACCACGAGGTGCACTTCCTGCGGCACATAAATATCATCGTGGTTGGCAGGGTCATCCCAAAGCTGGCCCAGCGGGTTGCCCTCCGCATCTCTTATTTCCTTGTAATATTTTTTACCCAGGATGCCATCCTTGCCGGGATAGCGGAACTCCCATTTAAACTGGCTGCCTGTCACCTCCACCACCATCGCATCTTTCGGCGCATCGCCGGTTATTTTAAACCAGTAAAAGATACCAAAGCCCACCAGTATGGTCAGTGTGATGGCGGGAATTACGGTCCAGATCAGCTCCAGTTTATTATTGTGCGGGAAATAGTATGCTTTGCGCTTTTCAGATTCCTGGTATTTAAATGAATACCAGAAAAGCAGTATTTGTGTAATGAAGAATACGATACCTGTAATGATCAGCGTATACTTCATCATCCGGTCAATCAGGATACCGTGGTCAGAAGCAGCACCGCCTAAGGGAAGTATTTTGCCGCCCAGCTTTTCATTACAGTAATACACGCCATACAGGCCCACTATCAGGAACACCAGCAGCAGGAAGGCATTGATCTTGTTGGACTGTTTTCTTGATTTTTCTTCGCCGCGCAATATAGCTACATACTCACTTGCCTTCGCTATCTGGAACGTTACCAGGAAGCCCAGCGCCAAAATTGCTATAATGAAAAATGTTTGCATAATCTATCGTTCAAAATTAATTAGTGTTCTTTTCCTTTTGTTTTTATCGCCCTGCATTACGTATGGTGGATCAGGCTCTCTTTCACAAACGGGTGGTTTTTGGCCAGCAGCGGGGCCCTGGTCAGCGCCCTGCCGGTTACAAACATGATAATACCTGCAAAGCCAAGCCCGATAGCAAAGTCGTACAAGATCATCGGCACTTCCTTCTGATGCGACGGGAATACCATCTGGAAGAAGTCGAGCCAGTGGCCAAACAGTATCAGCAGGGACATAAACGTAATGGTAGCATAGCTCCTCTTTGCATCGCGACTCATCAGTATCAGCAGCGGCGCCAGGAAATTGATGATGAACATCAGCCAGAACACACCACTGTAAGCACCTTCCGCACGGGGCTTAAAGTATACGGTCTCTTCGGGAATGTTGGCATACCATATCAGCATGAATTGCGAATACCAGAGATAAGTCCAGAAAATGGAAAAGGCAAACATGAACTTTCCGAGGTCATGCAGGTGTTCATGGTTGGTATACTCCAGGTATCCATGGTTTTTTAAGAAAACCACGAATAAAGAAATAAGGGCCAGGCCGGCTACAAATGTGCTGGCAAATGTATACCAGCTATACATGGTGCTGTACCAGTGCGCATCAATGCTCATCAGCCACAGCCAGGGAATAGAAGACATCACGGTAAGGGCAAACACCACGATATAGATCGCTGCCCATACGGTATTCTTCCAGATATATTTTTTCCTTCCTTCTACGGTAGTGATGGGGTTATTGTCAAGGCTGCGGGAAAGCTGGCGCATTTTCCGCCCCAGCACCGTCCAGAGCACAATGGTAAGTATGGTTACTGTTGCAAAAAAACCTTTATTTAAAAAGCCTTCCTTGTGCTTCAGCGTAGCATCATGCGCCACATGGTCAGCGCTTGTCCAGTGAAAAATTTCATGGTTGCCGCCAAAAGCAATGGCCAGCAGGATAGCGCCGCAGATGATGCCCAGCACCGGCACGCAGGCCGAAATAGCTTCCGATACCCGGCCAAATGCATGCTGCCAGCCTCCCCAGGCCAGGGTGGTGGCGCATATAAAGAACATGGCTGCATTTACCACCAGCAAAAAGTACACACTGTTTTGCAGCAGGCTGCCCCAGAAGCGGGCCTGCTGGTGCGGGTCATCTTTTGAGCCATGCGTGATATACAATGTTACCACAGCGAGCAAGCCTACGGCCATCAGCGCTATGGCGATGGTATTGTATCTTTTTGGTACTACAAAGTTTTCCTTTATTGACATCCCTGTTCTTTTAAAAATTCTTCAAATAATATTCTGCTTACTTCACCGGCGCTGCCACGCTGTCCGCTTTTGCACCGGCACTATCCGCAGCCGCAGCATTAGCAGATGGAAATTGCTTTTCTTTTATATAGGAAATAACCATCCAGCGCTGCTCCGGGCTCATTTGCGAGGCATAGCTGCCCATATTGCCTTTACCATAGGTCACAGAGTGAAACATGGTGCCTTCGGCCATTGCTTTCATGTCATCGGCCAGGAAGTTTTTCGGGGCGGCTACATAAGGGCCATTACCATTATTCCACAGCGGACCGTTGCCATCCAGCTTGGCGCCATGGCAAATACCGCAATAGATCAGGTACAGGCGCTCTGCTTCCTTCATATCCACTTTTGATCTGTCCAGCGGGTTTTTTACAGCGGCGGATTTTGCATATCCATCTTCATTATTTTCCAGGCTGTATGCCGGCATATCGCCACGGGCTATCGTTCCCTCTACGGGGCGGTGATTATACGTGGCCCCTGATTCTTTCAGGCGCTCTTCAGTAGGGGCATATGTCTCATATGCCACGCTGTAGGTCATATCCGGCGCATACGCACGGCCGGGGCTTCGTTTGTCCTTACAGCTTACCACTACTGCTGCCAGCGTCACACATCCTGTTATAATCAAAAGTTTCTTCATCGTCAGTAATTATAAATAATGTTATTAGGCGGCTTCTGTTTTCTTGCCAAACTTCACAGTGTCCTTATCGTAGCGGCCAATCCACCAGCCGGTCTCACGATACTGCACCGATACATCTGTAGCACCTGCATTGCTCAGGAAAGCGATCACTTCCTGCTCATTCGTTTTATCTGTGCACTCCAGCGCCATTACAAACGTATCGTCTGTAGACCGCGGGTTAAAATGGTCTTTCTTTACAAAAGGAGCGAGCTGGCAAAGCCAGCAAAAGGTCAGCACCATGCCCACAGCGGAAAATAATACCGTCAGCTCAAATGTAATAGGTATCCACGCCGGCAGGGAGAAGAAAGGTTTACCGCCAAAGTTGACCTGCCAGTCCACTGTCAGCGCCCAGGTGATAAAGCTCAGTGCCGTAATGGTACCTGTAATGCCGTAGACAAAGCCGGCAGTATGAAGGCTGGTGTCACGCAATCCCATCGCCTTATCCAGCCCGTGGATAGGGAAAGGTGTAAACACATCGTGAATTTTGTACCCGGCACGGCGCACTTTTTTCACCGCGGGAAACAAAACCGCTTCATCATAAAAATTGCCGACTATAAATTTTTTTACTCCCATTTTTTTAGCTTTTAGCTATAAGTTTCGAGCTGTTGGCAAGAGACTTTTTATTTTCTTTCTACTTTATTTCAATTTTTTAAAACCATAGTTGCTCACAGCTTTCCTGCTAGTGATGATCGCCTGTGTGCTTGCGGCCAAATTCATCCGTGCTGTCATTTTCCTCTTCGTCCATTTTCGCTTTAAAGTTTTCACCGTTTTTCTTCAGTATATGCTTGATCTCCGCTATTGCAATAACGGGGAAGAACTTAGAAAACAGGAAGTAGCACGTAAAGAACAGTCCAAACGTACCCAGGTAGAAGCCTACCTCCCAGATAGTGGGGGAGTAGTAAGTGCTCCAGGAAGAAGGCAGGTAATCACGGTACACAGAAGTAACGATGATCACAAAGCGCTCAAACCACATACCGATGTTTACCAGGATGCTCATGAAGAAAGTGAGCAGCAGGTTCCGGCGCATTTTCTTAAACCAGAATATCTGCGGGCTCAGCACGTTACAGCCCATCATGAGCCAGTAGCTCCATCCATAAGGGCTGTTCAGGTTTACCCGGTTTTCTTTAAAGGCAAACCACTCATAGTCCACATGGCTGTACCAGGCCATAAACAGTTCAGTGAGGTATGCAATACCCACTATGGACCCGGTCAGTACAATTACTTTGTTCATCACTTCGATATGCTCGACAGTGATATAGTCTTCCAGCGCCAGTACCTTGCGGGTGATGAGCAACAGCGTCTGCACCATGGCAAAGCCGGAAAAGATGGCACCGGCCACGAAGTAAGGCGGGAAGATGGTCGTATGCCAGCCCGGTACTACCGAAGTGGCAAAGTCAAATGATACGATAGTGTGCACTGAAAGTACCAGGGGTGTACTTAAACCGGCTAATACCAGTGAAAGCGCTTCATGGCGCTGCCAGTGCTTGGTGCTGCCTGTCCAGCCAAAAGCGGCCAGGCCATAAAACATTTTTCTCCATTTCAGCTTGGCACGGTCACGCAGGGTAGCCAGGTCGGGCAGCAGGCCGGAATACCAGAATAACAGTGACACGGTGAAGTATGTCGAAATCGCAAATACGTCCCAGAGAAGCGGTGAGTTAAAGTTTACCCACAGCGGGCCGCGGGTATTAGGATAAGGCAATACAAAGAAGGCATCCCATACACGGCCCATGTGCCAGATAGGGAACTGGCCTGCACACATTACCGCAAAGATGGTCATCGCTTCCGCCGCACGGTTTACACCCGTTCTCCAGCCCTGGCGAAACAGCAGCAGGATGGCGGAGATCAGCGTACCGGCGTGACCAATACCCACCCACCATACGAAGTTGGTAATGTCCCAGCCCCAGCCTATCGTCTTGTTCAGGTTCCACTGGCCGGTACCATATATCACCTCTACGGTTACTGATATGATACCAAAAATCAGCAACGCCACTGAAATGATAAATCCCACCCACCAGGCTTTTGTTGGCTTGGCCTCTACCGGGCGGCAAATATCTTCTGTCACCTGGTGGTAATCTTTATTACCATCTACCAGCGGGGGCCTTACCTGTGATTCGTATCTGAGTAATGACATAATCTATTGATAAAAAATTCTAATGATCAAAATTCCAATTGCCTGCAACCTCTTTTCGTATCTGTCAAACTTTTTTTCTTTCCTGTTGTTCTTATTTTCTGTCGCCGGCTTCCGCTCTCCTGATGGGGCGGTTGCTGCAGTTTGTCCGCCCGCGGGCGGATTGCGCACTTCCTCTTTTTTGTTCCGGCCGGCAAGCAGTCAACCAGCTCTTATTCCGGCTGCTGTTTTTTCCTTTGACAGAATAAGCTATTACTATAAATTAAGAACTCTGCTGAATATACCGGCCCGGCCGGTATCATTCTGTTTAATGATGTGCTCCCTCTTCCTTACCTGCTGCAGCCGGCATCTCATGATCACCTTCTCCGGCCGAAGCGTGGTGCCCTTTCCCTGCAATGATTTCGTCTGTATTTCTCACTTTTGCCAGGTAAGTCACATTGGGCAATACGTGCAGTTGTTCCAGCACCTGGAAGAAGCGCTGCGGATTGTCCATACGCACTTTATTGATCTGGCTGTCTTTGTCGTTCACGTTTCCAAATACAATGGCATCACCGGCACAAGCCTGCTGGCAGGCCGTCTGGGCTTCACCATCCAGCAGCGGGCGGCCTTCTTTCTTTGCATGCAGCTTGGCAGCCTGTGTACGCTGAATACAGAAGCTGCATTTTTCCATCACACCCCTTGAGCGTACGGTTACATCCGGGTTCAGCACCATGCGTGTCAGCTCATCATTCATCTGGTGCACCACCGGATCCAGTTTACCTACTATTTGCTGATCCTGGTTATTTTTAAAACTGTCTGCCCCGGTATAGTCAGACCAGTTGAAACGGCGCACTTTATACGGGCAGTTGTTGGCACAGTAGCGGGTACCGATACAGCGGTTATAGGCCATCTGGTTGATACCTTCTGCACTGTGGTTGGTGGCTGCTACCGGGCACACGTTCTCACAGGGAGCATTATCGCAGTGCTGGCACATCATTGGCTGAAATACCACCCCTTTCAGGTTGTCCGGGTCTTTTTCATCGCTTACAAAGTAGCGGTCTATGCGCAGCCAGTGCATATCGTGGTAGCGGAGCACTTCGCTCTTGCCCACCACCGGCACGTTGTTTTCTGCATGGCAGGCCACCACGCAGGCGCCGCAGCCATAGCAGGCATTCATGTCTATGTTCATCCCCCACTTGATGCCGGGCATATCATGCACGCCATACAGCGTGGCTTCCTTACGGTAGTCGCCTGTAGTGCTGGCATATTTGTCAAGCAGGTTTTGCCTGTAATCCAGTATTTCGTTGGGGTTCTTTTTAAAAGTAGCCAGCGTGGTTTCCCTTACCACTTCCACCCTTCCTTCATAGGAGTTGTGGATCTGCATCTGCGCAATTTTATGCTTGCGGCCCGCATCAGTGATGGTAACAGCGCTGTTGTAGTCAAAAGTGGTGCCGTTGAAAGCAGCCAGGTGGTATACATTCTGTCCCACACCATGCGCTGTTTTTCCCAGCCCTTCATTACGCCCGTATCCTACAGCTACAGCAATAGTGTGGGCGTTCATACCCGGTATTACCAGGATAGGGAGCTCTATTTCTTTCTTACCCGCTGCCGCAATTTTGATCACCGGCTTTTGCGGGTAATATTCATAGTCATTATTCAGCTTAATGCCCAGCTCTTTGGCTTTTGCCATGGAGATCAGCGCATAGTTGTCCCAGGTGGCTTTAGAGATAGGATCAGGCAGTTCCTGCAGCCAGGGGTTGGCAGCACCGGTACCCGTACCGATAGATACTTTCTGGTACAGCACCACTTCATCACCGCTCACTTTTTTTGCATTGCTGATGGCAGCGGCAGCAGTGGCTACGGCGCCACCATTATAGCTGCCTGCGGCAGGGGCCGCTGTTGCTTCGATTACACCATCCTGCAGGCCTTTTTCATAAGCCTCTGCAGAACCCAGCTTGCCGACCCAGTAATTTTTGAAATAAGTATCGTAGTCCGTATTGTTACCGCTCCATTTCAGCAGTGAAGTCTGGAAGGGGCGGGTTTTAAATAAAGGATAAATAGCAGGCTGGATAAAGCTGATATAGCCAGCTTTGGGCTCCGCATCGCCCCAGCTTTCCAGGTAGTGCGGCGTGGGCAGGATATAGCTGCACAGCTCTGTAGTCTCATCCATTTTATCGCTGAAGGCTACCGTGAGCTTTACTTTTTTCAGCGCATTGATGAATTTTTCTGCATCGTGATACGTATAGGCAGGATTAGCGCCGTATACCAGCAGCCCCCCCACCTGGCCGGCTTCCATCTGCGCAACCAGGTCAGTAAGGTCTTTATCAATTCCCTGGCGGTAATTAGACGGTGTGGCCCAGTTGATAGTAGTGCCATAGGCGCCGATAGCGCTGTTGATGGCGTTTACTATAATTTGTACATTCACATCATTGCTGCCGCTTACTACCAGCGCAGCGCCATTATTTGCTTTCAGGTCATTTGCCACTTTGGCTATCCCTGCTTTCAGCTTTTCATCGGCAATGGCAGGAGCAGAAACAGCCCCGCCCACAGCTGCCAGCAATGCCAGCGCCACAGCGCCTGTTTCAGAAGGGCGATGGGTAAACCGCTCATCGGCACTGGCACCCGTAGTGCTGAGGTAGCCCTCAAACTGGTAGTGCTTGCTCATTTGCGGGTTTTTCTCATTTATCTTGCGGCCTTTGCCATAGCCTAAGCCATTCTCTACCGGGTTCATCCAGTTGGCAAGAAAATCGGCATCCAGGCTCACGATCACTTTTGCTGCATCGAAATGGTAAGTAGGCAGCCTGCGGCCAAACCCACTGGCTTCGTTAGCCAGCAGTATACCGCTATAGGATACCGCATCCGCCTGTACATGGCGGCTGCCGGGATATTTTGCTAAAAACTCTGTGATAACCTGCTTAGTGGAAGGCGAAGTAATGGTGCTGGTCAGCAATACCACAGGCGCCCCGTCCAGGCCGGCTATGGCATCTGCCACCAGCTTATCCGCCTGTTCGTAACCGGGTATTTCTTCAAATTTATCACCCTGCTTATGCTTAGGGTGTGTAATGCGGTGTGTATCGTACAGGTCAAGCACAGAAGCCTGCGCACGGGCAGTGGTGCCCCCTTTGGTATAGGCAGAAAGCGTGTTCCCTTCTATCTTGATGGGGCGGCCATCCCTGACTTTTGCCAGCACAGGTATCACATCACCGTCCTGCACATAGGTAGTGGCATAGTATTTTGCCTCACCGGGTATCAGGTTTTCCGGTTTGTTGGCAAAAGGAATGATTTTTCTTTCCGGCACCTTACACCCGGCAGCCAGCGCTGCTGCCGCTGTACTGAAACCTAAGTATTTCAGAAAGTCTCTGCGCGGGGCTTTGGCATCTATCAACCCTTTGCTGTCAAAATCTTCAAAAGGCAGCTCCTCTTTAAACTCATCCGCTGTCTTCTTCTGAAAATTTTCCGGATCATTCACCTGTCCGAAACTTTGCCAGTACTTTTTATTCATAATGTGCTAATTCGATAATTTGCTAATGTGCTGATTGATTTAGCCAAACCTTTTTCCTTGTGATTTAAATTAGCTAATCAGCATATTGGCTGATAAGCTAATTTTTAATAGTGACACTTCTGGCACTCCAGCCCGCCGATATCTTTTACCGTCACACTGTCCATTTTACCGGCACGGATATCATTATGGAATTTTTCGTAAATGCTATAGAACTGGTTGCCTTTTGTGCTGTCGTAGTTAAAATTAACCGCAGTCTGGCGGTGGCAGTTTACACACCAGCCCATGCTCAGCTCTGAGGCCTGGTGCACTTCATCCATACCGGTGATATCGCCGTGGCAGGTCTGGCACTGTACATTGCCCACCCGTACGTGCTGGGAGTGGTTGAAGTATACGTGGTCCGGCATGTTATGGATGCGCACCCACTCAATAGGTTTTGCCTTCGACGGATCCCAGTCATTGGGGCGGGCAGGGTCAAAGCCGGCATACTCATACAGCTTGGCTATTTCGGCCGTACCATTGATTTCGTTGCCTTCTTCATCATACAGTTTGGGGCCTTTGGTGTATTCTGTTACTGTTTTGTGGCAGTTCATACACACGTTTACCGATGGTATGGTGGCCGATTTGCCTTCCCAGGCATTGCCGTGGCAGTACAGGCAGCTAATCTGGTTGATGCCGGCGTGCACTTTATGCGAATAATAAATGGGCTGTTTGGGCTCGTACCCTTTCTGGCGCTGCAGGCCTATGGCCGCAGTGGAGAGGAAGTATCCGCCTACTACAAAGAAGATAATGGCGGTAAATGCGATATATACTTTATTGCGGTAAAAAGGAACCGGCTCCGGGCGATCAATACCGGAAGCATCGTCCGACATTTTTTTCAGGTTGCTGTTTACCTGCATCAGTATCAGGGCGATGATAGCCAGTATCAGGGAGATAACACCAAAGATGACGGCATTTTGATTGCCGCTGCCACCACCAGCTTCTCCGCCGCCGGCGTCAGTTTTGGGATTTTTACGATTCTGCTCTTCTGCGTTAATATAATCTACTACCGCTTTTACATCCTCGATAGTAAAATCGGGGTAAGCGGTCATTACCTGGCCATATTCTGTTTTTAACCCGCTGGTGTAGGGATCTTTTGCCATATAGGCAGCCGGGTTCTTTATCCACCTCAGCAGCTCATTATGATCTGCCCAGCTATGCCTTTCTTCCAGACCAAACAGGTCAGGCGCCGCTCCTTTTTTACCCAAAATATGGCAACTGGCACATTTGCTCATATAAATCGCCCTGCCATCCTGGGCTGAAACACACATTACTGATAAAGTAAACAGGGAGAGGACAAACAGTGTCAGTTTCTGGGCCATTGGTTTACTCGGAATCATAGACGCAATTGATCTGAAAAATGTGGATAAAAGCTCTAACCGGGTGCAAAAATAAGCCACGGAGACTATAATTTGCCATCCGCTTTAAAAATTTTTTAACCCGCTACCAGCCTGCATTTCAGCAGATTTATGTATAAAAAACAGGTTCGCTGTTTTTCGATTGTCATAAAAAGGTCAGTGCTTTTTTCAGGTAGTATTTACCTGTGGTAAAGCATTTGTTGGTGCTTTTTGCAGACTTTTGCTGCTCAAAATTTTACAGGTATCCATGTTCGACAGGTTAAAAGCAAAATGGAAAGTGGGCGGCTGGCAGTTGCTGCTTATCCTCTGCACATTTGCCATCGGGGGCAGCCTTACCGGCCTGGCTGGCAAGCAGGTAATGAACTGGCTGCCAATAGAAAGAGGCTGGCTGTGGGTGTTTATTTATATACTCCTTGTCACGCTTATCTGGCCCCTGGCCGTGCTGCTGATCAGCATTCCTTTTGGCCAGTTCCGGTTTTTTACCGGCTATCTCAAAAAACTGGGCGCCCGGATGGGGATTGGGAAAAAAGGATAGCGTAGTGATGGCTGATTTAATCATTTCTGATTTGGCGGGTTACGAATAGCTATCGGCCATTAGCTGCAAGATGTACGGCGTTCCGGTTGCCCACTCAAACTAAAAACCTAAAACTCAAAACCGCTCCTTTCCCCCAGCATCTTCTC
>DAOLFO010000025.1:0-18236 GCA_035326305.1 Chitinophagaceae bacterium | reverse complement strand
CTATCACCTGCGTACGGACAGGTGGATAAGAAAGGTGAATTGCCATACCTATATTCTGCATGGCAACCGCGACTGGCTGATACCGGTACGGCACAGTGTGGCATTGCAAAAGCTCAATCCCTCTAAAATCACCCTTATCCGTATAGAAGGGGGCGGGCACAATAACCTGCCTAAGTTTGACGAGTACCATAACTTTATACGGGATATTCTGAAATATTAGCACCGGCATATTCTGTTAAAGCAAGATTAAATGAAGCAGGAGCGCTTAACGAATACACCTGCCGGCCGTCACACCCAAAACGAACTGATATGAACCATTTATACCACCTTTCCGCCTTGCTTTTCCTGGCATTGCTCCTTTCCTGCAAAAATGCAGAAAAGCTATACAACCAGGGCCGCTATGACGAAGCAGTGATGCTGGCAACCAAAAAGCTCAGTAAAAAGCCCGGCGACGCCAGCCTGATCGAAATAGTAAGAAATGCTTACCGCTTTGCCGTGGAGGATCATGAAGCAAGGATCAATACATTATCCTACAGCACATCAGACCTGCGCTGGGAAAAAATCTATTCCGAATATGGCAGCCTGCAGCGCCTGTATGATGCCATCCGGAGAAGCCCTTCTGTTTATGACATCGTGCAGCCTGCCGACTACTCTGCTCCCCTTGCCACTTATAAGGAAGAGGCCGGTAATGCCCGCTATGAGCGGGGACTGGACCTGATGGAACAGGGAGACAAGACCGGCTACAGAAAGGCCTACGATGAATTTCAAAAAGCCCTTTCCCTGAAGCCCGGCGACATTGCCATCCGGCAAAAGATGGAAGAAGCTTATCAAAATGCAGTAACCAACGTAATCGTATACCCCATTGCCAGGAGCGGCTTTCAACAGGGGAGCTATTTTCACGACTTCAATGATTTCAATTATGAAATGATGCGCTACCTCAATAACGATAACAATTCCCGCTTTTTGGCGTATTATAATAGCAACGAAGCCGGTAGCCGGAACCTGCGCCCCGATTTCAGCGTGGATATGCGGTTTAACGATATGAATATTGGCCGCTACCGCGATGAGCGGCAGACAAGGGAAGTGTCAAAGCAGATTGTAGGCCGCGAAAGGGTGATCACCAAAGACTCTGTGGTAAAAGAGTATATCACCGTAAAGGCCAAAATAACCACCACCACCCGCCGCCTGCAGGCTTATGGATTGCTGCAAGCAGTAGTGCGGGATATCAATGATCGTTATACCTGGAGCGATACTTACCGGGGCGATTACAACTGGCAGTATATCTTTGCTACTTATACCGGTGATGAAAGAGCCCTGAGCGAAGAAGATAAAAAGCTGGTGCAGATACAGGAGCAATGGCCTCCGCAGCAGGAAGAAATCGTCCGGCTCATCCTGAATGAAATAAGGAATAAGGCAGAGTGCGGCATCAGCGATTTTTTTAAACGGTATAATTAATAACTAATTCACTTATTCTTGATATTAAGAACAATGAAAAAGCAATCCAGAAGAAAATTTATAACGGCTGCTTCAGCATTGGCGCTGGCTCCTTCAGCCATTGGAAGCACAGTAAACGGCAAAGCAGATCCGCAAATCATCCATCATGTTTTTTTCTGGCTGAATAAGCCCGGAGATAAAGCCGACCGCAGGCAACTGCTGGAAGGGTTAAAATCACTGGGCAGCATCCCGGTGATTAAAAAATTATTAACCGGCACACCTGCACCCACTGAGCAGCGGGATGTGGTGGACAGCAGCTATGACGTATCAGAGCTGATGTTTTTTGATAATGCAGCCGATCAGAAAGCTTACCAGGATCACCCGGTGCATAAAGCCTTTGTGGAAAAGTACAGCCACCTCTGGAAAAAAGTAATCGTATATGATATGCTCGCTGAGCAGGAAAAATAAGCTGGTATGAAAAAATGGCTCCCCCGCCGCTGCAAGCGTATCCTTATTGCAGTTATAGCAGTGTACCTGCTCGCAGGCGTTGCGCTTTATTTTTTGCAGGACAAGTTTCTTTTTCATCCTGAAAAGCTGGGTGCTGACCATGTTTTTCAGTTTGAACAGCCGTTTACCGAAGTCAACCTGCCGGTGACAGCAAACAAAAATTTAAACATCATCCGGTTTACCGTACCGGATTCATTGTGCAAGGGCGTTGTGCTTTACTTTCATGGCAACCGGAAAAATATAGAGCGCTATGCGCCTTATGCTGTTCATTTTACCCGCAATGGCTATGAAGTGTGGATGGCAGACTACCCCGGCTTTGGGAAAACCACAGGAAAAAGAAACGAAGAAGAACTGTACAGCGATGCCATGCATGTATACCGGCTGGCACGCAGCCGTTATGCAAAAGATTCCATTATTCTTTATGGAAAATCCATAGGCACCGGCATTGCAGCGTACCTTGCTGCAAAGGCCGATTGCAGGCAACTGATACTTGAAACCCCTTATTACAGCATGCATCACCTGATGAAGCGGTATGCATTTATTTACCCGGTTTCGCTCATTAGTAAATACAGGCTGCCGGTGTACAGCTACCTGCAGCAGGCCGGCGTTCCCGTTACGCTACTGCATGGCACAGACGATGGCATTATTCCTTATCGCCATAGCAGATGGCTGGCAGATGAAAACAAATCAGTAAAGCTGGTAGCTATAGAAGGCGGCTCTCATAATGACCTGGCCGGCTTCCCTGCTTTTCAGCAGTCGCTGGATAGCCTGCTGCGGTAGCATCATACCGGCACCACCTGCTGCGTTTTATTTTTCCGGATCTTTTCAGGCACTGCCTCCAGTATTTGCGCTTTCAGTATATCTATCAGCTTTTTCTTGGCATAGCTGCGGTGCACCACCAGGCTTACTTCCCGCACAGGCGCCGGCTTTTTAAATGGCCTCAGCAATTGTGCCTGGCGGGAAGGCATATCCAGCGTGGCCAGCTCGGGTATAATGGTCACGCCGTCATTCAGCTCCACCATCCGGCGCAGTGTTTCGATGCTCCCCGCTTCATAATCAAACCGGGAAGATTCTTTACTTATCTTCTGCAATTCACACAGGTTGACAATCTGTGAGCGGAAGCAATGTCCTTCTTCCAGCAGCCAGAGATTATTGGCATCTATATCCTGCGGCAGGATATAGGTTTTATTGTACATGGCATTTTTCTTTGACACATAGGCCATCAGCTCTTCATAAAACAGCACATGCTCCGTTATCCCTTCTTCCTGCAAAGGTGTTACCAGTATGCCGGCATCTATTTTTCCCTCCCGCAGCCGGGATATGATCTGCTCCGTCATCATCTCCTGTACCACCAGCCGCACATCAGGAAATTTTTTAGTAAGCGGTTGAACAAATAAAGGAAGCAGGTAAGGCGCCAGTGTGGGAATGATGCCTATGCGCAGTTCCCCTGCTATCACTCCTTTCCGTTGCTGCACTATTTCTATCAGCCGTTCTTTCTCCGTCACTATCAGCCGGGCCTGCTCAATGATAGCCGTTCCCGCTGCAGTAGGCACTACAGGCTGCTTGCTGCGGTCAAATAACTTTACCCCCAGTTCTTCTTCCAGCTTTTGCACCTGCATGCTAAGCGTGGGCTGTGTCACAAAACATTGCTCTGCCGCAAGAGCGAAATGCCGCCAGGTATCCAGGGCAATGATATATTCCAGTTGCACCAGCGTCATAAAATAGATTTTATTTATCAGATCATAAAATTAATCAATTGGATTTATAACCGAATTGTCACACATTTGTAACCCGGCTAAAGCATTCGTTTGAAGTATGCAGAAAAGCCCCGGCAACCGACTATTTAATTTTTTAAATACATTAAAAATGGAAAAAAAGGCAAATGGCGACATCAGCAAATGTCCGTTTCATAACTCTCCCAGTAAGCACAACGTGGCTGGCAGGGGCACCCAAAATACCGACTGGTGGCCCAATCAGTTAAAAGTAGGCATCCTGCGGCAGCATTCTTCCCTGTCCAACCCGATGGACAATGGCTTTAATTATGCGGAGGCCTTTAAGAGCCTTGATCTGCAGGCGGTCAAAAAAGATCTGGAAGCACTGATGACCGATTCGCAGGACTGGTGGCCTGCCGATTTCGGGCATTATGGCCCGTTGTTTATCCGCATGGCCTGGCACAGTGCAGGCACTTACCGGATAGGCGATGGCCGCGGGGGCGCCGGCGCCGGGCAGCAACGGTTTGCCCCGCTGAATAGCTGGCCTGATAATGTAAGCCTCGACAAGGCCCGCAGATTGCTCTGGCCCATCAAGCAGAAATATGGTAACAAAATATCGTGGGCAGACCTTTTGATATTAACCGGGAATGTAGCACTGGAGTCAATGGGATTCAAAACCTTTGGCTTTGCCGGTGGCCGTGAAGATGTATGGGAACCCGACCAGGATGTATACTGGGGCTCTGAAAAAAAATGGCTGGGTGGTGATATCCGCTATGCGCACGGCTCTGAAGGTGTGGAAGGAGAAGGCGTTGTAGTATCGGACGATGATGCCGATGGAAAAACTCACTCCCGCAACCTGGAGAAGCCGCTGGCTGCCGTACAAATGGGATTGATATATGTAAACCCCGAAGGGCCCGATGGCAATCCTGACCCGGTAGCTGCTGCAAAGGATATCAGGGAAACCTTTGCAAGAATGGCTATGAACGATGAAGAAACTGTAGCGCTGATTGCCGGCGGGCATACATTTGGAAAAACACATGGCGCAGCCCCATCCTCTCACGTAGGCGCCGATCCGGAAGCAGCCGGCATAGAAGAGCAGGGCCTGGGCTGGAGCAACAGCTTTGGCACCGGCAGAGGCGCTGATACCATTACCAGTGGCCTGGAAGTAACATGGACCAGCTCTCCTACAAAATGGACCAACAATTTCTTATGGAACCTGTTCGGCTATGAATGGGAGTTGGAAAAAAGCCCGGCCGGTGCCCACCAGTGGGTACCTAAGCATGGCATGGGAGCCAGCTCTGTGCCCGATGCGCACGATCCTGATAAAAAACATGCGCCCCGGATGCTGACAACTGACCTGTCGCTGCGTTTTGATCCGGCTTATGAAAAAATAGCAAGGCGCTTCCTGGAAAATCCTGATCAGTTTGCCGATGCTTTTGCCCGCGCCTGGTTCAAATTAACTCACCGGGATATGGGCCCGCGTTCACGCTACTTAGGTCCCGAAGTACCGGAAGAAGTGCTGATCTGGCAGGATCCTGTTCCGGCAGTGGATCATCCAATCGTAAATGAGGAAGATATCCAGGCGCTTAAATCCAAAATACTGGAATCTGGCCTGACCATTTCACAACTGGTATCTGCTGCCTGGGCTTCAGCTTCCACCTTCCGTGGCTCGGATAAACGTGGTGGCGCCAATGGTGCCCGTATCCGCTTAGCTCCTCAGAAAGAATGGGCCGTTAATAATCCCCCTCAACTGGCAGCCGTACTGGATAAGCTGGAAGGCATTCAGCAGGCATTTAACAGTGCCCGGGCCAATGGCAAAAAAATATCACTGGCCGACCTGATTGTATTAGCAGGCACTGCAGCCGTAGAGAAAGCAGCAAAGGCGGCCGGGCATGATATTACCCTGTCCTTTACCCCGGGAAGAACAGATGCATCGCAGGAGCAAACAGATGTGGAATCATTTGCCGTACTGGAGCCACTGGCTGATGGATTCCGCAATTACCTGAAAACAAAATACACGGTTTCTACAGAAGAGCTGTTAATAGATAAAGCACAGTTGCTAACACTGACTGCTCCTGAACTAACTGTGCTTATCGGTGGCATGCGTGCATTAAATACCAACTTTGACGGCTCTAAGCATGGCATCTTCACTGACCGTCCTGAGGTGCTGACCAATGATTTCTTTGTCAACCTGCTGGACATGAACACAAGCTGGAAAGCAACAGATAGCTACAAAGAACTCTTTGAAGGAACAGACAGGAAAACCGGCAAACTGAAATGGACAGCCACCCGTGCAGACCTCGTGTTTGGCTCCAACTCTGAGCTCAGAGCCATTGCAGAAGTATACGGCAGCGCAGATGCGCAGGAAAAATTTGTAAAAGATTTTGCCGCTGCGTGGACGAAGGTGATGCATCTCGACCGTTTTGACCTGGCCTGATTTTAACCGGCACAGGAAATAATCATACTCAACAGCCGCTCCTTTCAGAGAGCGGCTGTTTTATTTAATAAAATAGTCTATAAATTTTGTAGACTAATAATTTCCCCTGTATCTTCGCCCAAAATCAACTGCATGAATTATTTCCTGTGCTGCTCCCCCATCATTCTGCCGGATCGATGTTGTCGCTGTTGCTGAATATTTTTTTACTTTATTAGTCTATAAAAATAGTAGACTTTGCATATTCCCATCACCAACTCTTAATAAATACATGAAACGCTTAACTTACTGTATCATATTTCTATTTCCCGCCACCCTGTTTGCACAGGAGACCCTGCTCAGCGGGCGGGTAGTCAATGACAGGAATGAAGGAATTTCCTTCGCCAGCATTCTGCTAAAAAGAACCACGCTGGGAATCACTGCTGATTCCTCGGGCCGTTTTTCACTCCCCGTCAATCAACCGGCACCTTTTTACCTGCTGGTATCTGCCGCCGGTTATCAGCCGCATGAATACCGTGTACGGGACAAAGACATCAGCAACAGCCTGCTCATCGCATTAAAAGCGCAGTACCACCAGGATACCATTATTATTACTTCCCGCCGCCGCCGGGAAGTATTGCAGGATGTACCCATTCCCATTTCAGTAGTAGGCGGCAGCCTGATTGATGATGCGGGTGCCTTTAATGTAAACCGGGTAAAAGAATTTGTGCCTTCCCTGCAGTTGTATACATCCAACCCCCGCAATACCGGCATCAACATCCGTGGGTTAGGCTCGCCATTCGGGCTTACCAACGATGGGCTTGATCCGGGAGTCGGCTTTTATGTAGACGGTGTGTATTATGCACGCCCTGCAGCGGCCACTTTAGATTTTATTGACGTGGAAAGGGTTGAAGTACTGCGCGGGCCGCAGGGTACATTGTTTGGAAAAAACACTACTTCCGGCGCTATCAGCATCACTACCCGCAAACCGCTTTTCCGTTCAGCGGCCAACGTTGAGGTCAGCTATGGCAATTACGGATATATACAGGCCAAAGCATCCGTTACCGGCCCGCTGAGCAGAAAACTGGCAGGACGTCTTTCCTTTTCCGGCACCCAGCGGGACGGCGTCCTTGAAAACGTAGCTACAAAAAAATATACCAACGACATTAATAACCTCGGGCTGCGTGGTCAACTGCTGTACCATGTATCCGATAATACATCCGTCACCCTGTCCGGCGATATTTCCAAACAACGCCCGGATGGGTATGCACAGGCGATAGCAGGCGTGGTGCAGACACAACGGGCAGCCTATCGCCAGTTTAATGCCATCATCAGCGATCTCGGGTATACGCCTGTCAGCCTGAATGCGTTTAACAGGAAGATTGATCACGATACCCCGTGGAACTCGGGTAATGAGTTGGGAGGAGCATCACTGAACATTGATACAAAAACCGGCCCCGGCACGCTTACTTCCACCACCGCCTGGCGCTACTGGAACTGGGATCCTTCCAATGACAGGGATTTCACGGCCTTACCGGTACTCTCAAAATCACAAAACCCTGCCAAACACCGCAACTGGTCACAGGAACTGCGCTATGCCGGCGATATTTCTTCCCGCCTGAGCGGTGTGGCGGGCTTATTCATCATTGGCCAGGAAGTGAATATTGACGGTACAGAAGAATCAGGCGCTGCCCAATGGCGCTTTGCCAAAAGCTCCACCAGTTCATTATGGGAAACACCGGGCCTTTTTGAAGGCTATGGTATACGTACAGATGCTTCGATCAAATCGCTGAGTGCTGCCGCTTTCATTAATATTGACTGGAAGGTGACCGAAGCCCTGCATATTTTGCCGGGCCTGCGCTATAACTATGATAAAAAAGATGTGAAATATGATCGTACTGCTTATGGCGGGCTGGAGACAGATGACCCGGACCTGATTGCTTTAAAAAGAAGCGTATACAGCAGCCAGAACTATGCAGCCGATGCAGACGAAAACAACCTGACTTACCTGTTAACTATTTCCTACAAACCGAATAAACGTATCAACACTTTTGCCACTTACTCCACCAGCTTTAAGCCGGTAGGTGTGAATGTGGCGGGGCTGCCAACCATCAATGGCCAGCCGGCTACAGACCTGGCTGTTATCAAGCCGGAAGATGTAAGGCATTATGAAATTGGTGTAAAGTCCACTCCCGTTGATGATTTTACACTGAATGTCACTTACCATCATTCCGATATCAAAAACTACCAGACAAACGTACAGTCACCTGAGCTGGGCGTAAACCGTGGCTATATTGCAAACGCAGACAAAGTACGGGTGCAGGGAGTGGAGTTGGATGCCAACCTGAGAGCCAGCGAACATGTTACTTTTTACGGAGCGCTGGCATACACGGATGCAAAATATGTAACATTCACAAATGCGCCGCTACCACTGGAAGAAACAGGCACGACCAAAGATGGTGTGCAGGTAGCGTTTAAAGATATTTCCGGCGGGCGGCTTCCCGGTATTTCCAAATGGGCAGGTACGGCAGGTGGTGAGTTTACCACTCCGGGAAAATTCTTCAGCCAGGGCGGCAGCTTTTTTATCGGACTGGACAGTTATTTCCGCTCCTCCTTTTCATCCAGTTCCTCACCATCCAGGTACCTGAATGCAGACGGGTATTTACTGCTGAATGGCCGTGCCGGCTTCAGGGTTTCGAAAGGATTATCTGCTTTTGTGTGGGGGCGCAACCTGCTGAATAAAGATTATCACGAACAATTATTGCCGGCAGGCGGCAATGCCGGGCATTATGCCTCCGTACTCGGCGATCCGCGTACCTATGGCATTACGCTGAGATACGCATTATAATCCTATCCGGGGGCGGACCGTTTACTAACCCAATAAAAACAGAGGCCGTGTGGTAAGAAATTTACCATGCGGCTTTCTTATTACCTGGCAACTTTCTTTGTAACAGGCTATCCTTTTCCCTTTCTGTGAGCTTCCCTAAAATTTGAATTCAACACTAAACAACAACCCTTACCTCCTTACATCATATAAAATAACCTTGTACTTTGTCACATAAAAAAAACCATGCAATGCCTGCAAACACAGTATCATTATATGGCTCCCTGGTTTATGCTGAAATCAGTTATGCCAAATTCCCGCTATCGCCCCTACTCTTCCAGCGTCACTTTGCTTTTCGTAATCCTCAGCTTATAGCCCACGCCGATTTTAAGCGCATAATTTTTTTCCGTATGGCTCACCGGGAAATCGTAGCAGACCGGGTAATCATATTCCTTCACGATATCATGAATGATTTCATACACCTCTTTTCCAAAAGGCCTTTCTGTATCTTTCATATCGGAGAAGCCGCCAATGATCAGGCCGGCTAGGTTTTTCAGCTTGCCGCTCCTTTTTAGCTGGTACATCATCCTGTCTACATTGTACGTATACTCGCCCACATCTTCAATGAACAATATCCGGCCTTTTGTTTTTACTTCCGAATCTGTACCGATGCCATGCGCCAGCAGGGCCAGGTTGCCCCCTACCAGCTCAGATATAGCTTCCCCCTGCTTATTCAGTTCGTGCGGCCCGCAGCTATATTTTGCCCAGGTGCCTTCCAGCGCCGCCTTCAGTGACTGTACATAGCGGTTTACATACCCGGCATCATTAAATGCAGCGGCCATCGGTGCATGCAGGGAAGAAATATAATAGTTGGCATACAGGTGCGTATGCAGCAATGTGATATCGCTGTAGCCAATAATCCACTTCGGATTTTTCTTAAATTTTTTGAAATTAATCTTATCCACCAGGTGCGTCATACCATAGCCACCGCGTCCGCAAAGCACGGCCTGCACTTCACCATCATCCAGCATTTGCTGAAAATCTGCCAGCCTTTCCTCTTCTGTTCCTGAAAAATAAGTAGCAGAGCCGCCACCCAGGGTTTTGCCCGCTTTTACTTTATAACCCCACTCTTCCTGCAGCACCCGTATACATTCTGCTGCTTTTTCATAATCCATATATCCGGCGGGGCAAACAATACCAATGGTATCGCCGGGCTGCAGGTAAGGGGGAGTAGTAATCATTGCTAATATTATAAATTCACGAATGAAGCATGAAGTTATTTTATTCTGTCAAAAAAATCCAGTGAGGAAAAGAAATAGGTTAAATTTAAGTCCTGTAAACAAATAAACCATGCGTCCCACTGTCCTGTACTTCGCCCTGCTGCTATCCTCCGCCAGTTCTGCACAAGACTTCCTGGCCTACGCTAAAAAAGAGTATGTGTATGAACAAGGCAAAACACTACCCTACCGCATACTTTATCCGGAAAATTACAGTAAAACAAAAAAGTACCCGCTGGTACTTGTATTACACGGTGCGGGAGAGCGGGGCAATAACAATGAAGCCCAGCTTACACATGGTGCAAAGCTTTTTTTGCAGCCGGAAAACCGGAAAAATTTTCCCGCTATTGTTGTATTTCCCCAATGCCCGGCAGAATCATTCTGGGCTTCTATGAAAGTAGATACAACCAAAAGGCCATATGTCATTGGCTTCGACTATGCTGGTCCGCCTAACTGGCCGCTGGCCGCAGCAAATTCACTTGTCAGAAAATTAATAAAGGATGAAAACGCGGATACCAGCCGTATATACATCACCGGCCTGTCTATGGGCGGCATGGGTACTTTTGAATCGGTATACCGCAATCCTCATCTCTATGCAGCCGCCCTGCCTATCTGCGGAGGAGCTGACACCACCAGCTACCAGTCATGGAAAGGGCATACTCCTTTCTGGATCTTTCATGGTGCCAGTGATGCAGTGGTGAATGCAGATCTGTCAAGGAGTATGGAAAAAACGCTGAAAGCGATTGATGCGGATGTAACTTATAAGGAATATCCGGGTGTTAATCATAATAGCTGGGACAATGCTTTTGCAGAACCAAGATTTCTTTTGTGGATGTTCCAGCATCGCAAGCCCTGATGGTATGCTCTTTAATTATATATTTTTTTGAACCAATAGGATAATTCCACTTTACCGGTTTATAATAAAATATCAGGGCTGAATAAATATCTTCCGGTACATTGCCTTTTGGCCTGCTGTGGCTTTTTTATTTGGCGTTACAAACACTTCTTCGATCACGGTATAAAAATCGAGCCCCATCTCTGCCAGGTATGGCTTTAAATCCAAAAATTCTTTCCCGGTAACATACCGGTCAAAAAACGGCCGCAGATTTTTCCCGGTTATCTCATTTACTGCAGCAATAATATCCGGCAGGCTGTACCGTTTATTTTTTCCTGCAAAATCCTCAAACATTTTTGTCATCAGGTCAGCCACTCCCTTTTTCATTCCTGTGGCCCTGCGCATTTCCACCTCCAGCGCTATGGCCACCACTGCGCCGCCACCATATACGCCAAAGCGGAATTTTTCTTTCTGCTCTCCCGTTTGCTGTATAGATAAGGTATCCCGCTGCCACATCCTGTCGAGCCAGTAGCGGCGGGCCATGTGCTCCAGCTTGCGGGACATGGTTTCATCGGTTATTAATCCTGCTTTGCGCAGCACCAAATTGGTCATGTAATCAGTAAAGCCTTCCTTAAACCATTCCTCCTGCCGCTCCGGTATCAGCGCATGCCCGTTCCACAAATGAAATATTTCGTGCGCCATGATATAGCCCCAGGTGGCAATCCCTTTTTCATCAATCGTATCAGCAAATATCTGGCTGAAGCTGCCGCGGAAAGCGCTGCCATCTGTCATCCGCTCATCGCTCATAGCCACGAGGTAAACAGGCGCCGGTGATCCTTTAAACAGGGACTGATAAGCAGCCAGCACCCGCTGCATGGTTTTTTGCACCAGCGGTAAGGCATAGGCAATTTTCCCGGCTATAGCCAGCCGCATTTCCATATTGCCCACCTTTATCAATGCTTCTTTATGCTTGCCGAGCATCAGGCAGTTATTTACCAGCAGCCGGCTGTCGGGCACGGTAAATACTTGCTTATCTTTTTGCTGCCAGGGAGTAGATGCTTTCCACCCGGAGGGCAGGTCAAAGCGCAGCTCAATGTTTTTCATATCCATACCCGGCAGGATAAACAAAGAATAGCCTGTAAAAAACAAACCGTCATCGTTAGTAAAGGCGGCTTCATCCACACCACCCACATGATCCCAGTTGTACTGCTTATGCGTGGTAAGCAGCTCATACGTTATCTCCACCCATTGCCCCGGCTGTATGCCCGCCAGTATCCAGTTGCCATCGCCGGCATAGCGATGGGCAATGTCACGGCCATTGACATCCTTTACCACCAGGTTTTTTACAAAACCTGCTTCTCCTTCCGGCAGCTCAGGCGTGGTGCCGCGGGCAAAAATGAAAATAGTATCGTTGTCAAGGGCAAAGCCGGCCTGTACATGCACCCGCTTATCAGGGCTGGCTTTTACGAGGTATGCCGGCTGCCGGCGGGACTGGGCAGCGAGCACAGATAATACTGAAATGAAAAGAAAAATGGTCTTCTTCATAACTTGTTAGCGTTTAAGTGTTATTGAGCATGAACAGCCCTGAGACTATCAGCACAGGGAAAAAGTTACTGCTTTTCCTGCATTCAGGCCCATTTATCATTTTTGGGCTTTGCCCAATAGTGGATTATTTTTGCAACTAATTCATTTTTAGAGAAAAACATGAGCGATTTTAAAAGATACTTAGTCACTTCGGCATTGCCCTATGCCAACGGGCTGAAACATGTGGGTCACCTGGCCGGCGCTTATATACCTGCCGATATCTATGTACGCTACCTGCGGGCGCAAAAAAGGGATGTGGTATTTGTTTGCGGCAGCGATGAGCATGGTACGGCCATACCCATACAGGCCATGAAGGAGCATACCACGCCGCAGGCTATTATAGACAAGTACCATGCGGAAATGAAGCAGGACTTTGCCGATCTCTCCATATCATTTGACATCTATCACCGCACCAGCGAGCCGCTGCATCATGAAACGGCGCAGGAGTTTTTTACCGACCTGTACGAAAGGGGCGAGCTGGAAACAAAAGAAACAGAACAGTATTTTGATGAATCGGCAAAAACCTTCCTGGCCGACCGTTTTATCAAAGGCACCTGCCCTAACTGTGGCAGCGACCGGGCTTTTGGCGACCAGTGTGAAAACTGCGGACGGACGCTTAGCCCTGATGAATTGATTAACCCCGTAAGTACACTGAGTGGCGAGCCCCCTGTAAAAAAGAAAACCACCCACTGGTACCTGCCACTGGGCAAGTATGAAGATTTTTTAAAGCAATGGATACTGGAAGAGCATAAGGACGACTGGCGTGCCACGGTTGTTGGCCAGTGCAAAAGCTGGATAGAAGGCGGCCTGCAGCCGAGGGCTGTCACCAGGGATTTAGACTGGGGAGTAAAAGTGCCCCTGAAAGATGCTGAAGGAAAAGTGCTGTATGTATGGTTTGACGCACCGATAGGCTATATCAGCGCCACCAAACAATGGGCCATTGATAATAAGCAGGACTGGAAACCTTACTGGTATGATAAGGACACCAGGCTTGTCCATTTTATTGGTAAAGACAATATCGTATTTCACTGCATCATCTTTCCTGTGATGCTGAAGCTGCACGGCAATATTTTACCCGCCAATGTGCCTGCTAATGAATTTCTGAACCTGGAAGGCGATAAAATGAGCACCAGCCGCAACTGGAAGCTGGAAATGCGGGACTACATCAATGATTTTGTAAAAAAAGAAAATGGCGGCGGGCAGTGCGTGGATATGCTGCGCTATTACCTGACACAAATAGCACCGGAAACCAAAGACAGCGAGTTTACCTGGAAGGGGTTCCAGGATGCGGTGAACAATGAGCTGGTCAACAAGTTTGGCAATTTTGTAAACCGCAGCTTTGTGCTCATGCACAAACTGTGCAATGGTAAAGTGCCTTCATTTCATAATGAAATTATTGATGACACCGACAAGCAACTGGCTGCCGATATTGCTGCCACTAAAGAAAAAGTAGAAAGCCTGCTGGAAAGCTGCCAGTTCCGTGAAGCCCTGTTTGAAGTCATCATGCTGTCAGACAAAGGCAATAAATACATGCAGAAAAAAGAGCCGTGGATTGTAGCCAGGAAGCTGGCAGAAAACCCGGATGCGCAGAAAAGCATTGACAACTGCCTGCACCTTTGCCTGCAGCTCACGGCCAACCTAGCGGTAATGATCAACCCCTTCCTGCCGCATACGGCTCAAAAAATGCTGCACATGATGAAAGTGGTGGACAAGATGCTGGACTGGGAAAATGCCGGCAAGCTCAAGCTGCTGAGCGTGGGCTATACGCTGCGGGCCCCGGAATTATTATTCAGGAAAATAGAGGATACCGAAATTGCTTACCAGGTAGAAAAATTAAAAGCCGGGCTGCTGCTGGCGGAAAGCACAGTTGCCCCCGCACCTGCCATTCCGGCTAAGGACACTATACAGTATGATGATTTTGCCAGGCTTGACCTGCGGGTAGGCTCCATTACCGCAGCAGAGAAAGTGGCCAAAGCCGACAAGCTGCTGAAACTGGAAGTGGACTTAGGCTCCGAAAAAAGAACGATTGTATCCGGCATTGCCCTGCATTTTTCACCAGAAGAGATACTGGGTAAGCAGGTAGTGGTGGTCACTAACCTGGCTCCGCGGAAAATGAGGGGCATTGAAAGCAATGGCATGATTTTAATGGCAGAAGATACAGATGGCCGTTTGAAATTCATTAATCCCGATGCAGCGGCAGCCAATGGCTCCATTGTCAGTTGATACAGGCTGGCGGGGTAAAGGTCTGTGCATTTTTACTTTTAAATTTTAGCTTTTGACTTCTTTAGCATCAGTTACAAAACCATCTGTCACAACAGGTGGTTTTACCTTTTTAAACCGGAACGATTATAGTATATTGAAACCTTAAACCTTCCGCACCTTGTCTGTAACATGGATAACCAAAAAGCTCATTAAGCTCATTGCGATCATCGCAGGGGCCATACTGGTACTGCTTATCGGTTTCCATTTCTGGTTTATATACCATGCTGAAAGCCTTATTGAAAACATGGTGGCATCCCAATCAGGGGGCAAAGTAAACCTGCAGGTAAGAAAGTTTAAGTTCAACTGGTTTAGCCGCAACATGGAGCTGCGGGATGCCGATTTTTTTTCTACAGATACCGCTACAGCGGCAGCCTCCTACCGCTTTGCCGTAAAGCGTATGCACATCCGGGTAAAAGCTATACTGCCCATCATTTTTGATAAAAAAATCATGATGGATTCCCTGAGCCTTATCGATCCGCATATCAGCGTAACCCGCCTGCGGATAGCTGCCCGGAACAATACGGCTGACTCTTCCCTGTCTGTACCACAGGAGATGGGGCGCATTTACCACTCCATACAAGATGCGCTGCAGGTGCTGCAGGTGGATGGGTTTGTGATCCGCAACGGCACTTTTTCCCTGCTCGATAAAACAGTGGTGAAAGCACCGCCCATGCAGGTATCACGCATACACCTGCGCCTCGAAAACTTGACAGTAGACACTTCTGACCAGGGGTTGGAAAAGAAAATACTTTTCAGCGATAATGTGGTGGTAGAAACGGCTGACCAGGACATCCGCTTTCCTGACGGCAGGCACCGGCTGATCTTTCGTGACTTCCGGATCAATGTAAAGGAGAAAGTGGCAGAGTTTGACAGTTGCAGGATAATGGCCACAAGGGGCGACAGCTCGGGCACCGCCTTCAGCATTTTTTTCGATAAGCTGCGGATGACCAATATTGACTTCGATACGCTTTATCACCATGAGATCATAAAGGCCGACTCGGTATACTGCTTCAGCCCGACATTCCGCCTGGATGTGGAACTGCCGCAGAATAAAACAGAGAGAAACCCGCCCCGCCTTGATGAGCTGATACAGCAACTGACCGGGGATATGCAGCTCGCATTTGTAGTGGTGGAAAACGGATCATTTGATATCAACACCACAAGGGATGGCGTACCCAGCTCTTTTACCTCGCACAATAACAACTTTAACCTGCAGGGTCTGCAAATCAACAGCCAGGCGGCCCGGCCGGTAACGGTGGATGGCTTTTCGATGGCTATCCGCAATTATGAAAATTTTTTAAAGGACAGCGCTTATGCCATTCGGTTTGACAGTGTGCATTTAAAAGACAATCGTATCAGCCTGAGCAATTTCAACTACCAGGAATTTACCACCGGCAAAACCAATGTGCTGGCCGTACCACGTTTTGAGCTATACGGCCTTTCCTGGGACGACCTGGTTTTTCACCGCCGGCTGACGGCAGACAGGGCCACCCTTTACCATCCCCAAATATTTTTTGATACCAGGAGCATACACAATAAAAAAGAAGACAACATTTTTACCACGCTGGCCGGCATAGGCCGCATGGTACAACTTACACGGCTGGATGTGGAGCAGGGGCAGGTAGATTTGTTATTGCACGATAATGCAAGGCTAAAGCTGCAGGGTGCCCGTTTTTCTGTAAAGGGCAATGAACTAACCGCATCTACCCATACCTCATCGCTGCTGAAGGCAGTGGACAATATCCATTTTACCAGCGGCACTTATCAGCACAGGGATACAAAAGCAGCGCTGCTGGATGTAGACTATAACAGCGAAAGCGGCGCCATGCGGGCAGCAAGCCTGCAGTTAAAGAACAATACGCTGGATATGCTGGCAAAAAATGTCCGTATCAGTGCCTGGCATGCCGGTAATACTACCAGCCCTGTGGCTATAGAAGGGCTGAAATGGGACAATGCCATTATAAGCTGGGCTGCCGGGGAAAACACAGGAAAAGCAGCAGGGCCGGGCATTATGCTTACCCATTTGCAGGGAAAAAATACCAGCCTGAAAGCCAGACAAAAAAATACTTTGATTGCCGCTGAGCTAAGCCACCTTTCCGCCAGCCAGCTATCCCTGCTACCGGGCCAGGTGCCGCATATCAGCCAGTTGCAGGCGGGCGGGCATTCATTACATATCAGCGGGGAAAATTTGCAGGTGCAAGCAGCGGCCTTTTCATTTGCCGATGACCAGCCATCCACCCTGGAACAGGTGAGCTATGCTGCGGTTAAAAATAAAGACACGCTTTTGATTACGGTACCTTTAGTCAGCTTTCGTGCCACAGCCGGATCACTTTTACAAGATGAGCCCTACCTGGAGAGCATTGAGCTATCCCATCCATCTGTCAAATCTGTAAGCAGCAGGCTTACAAAAAATGAAACAGGAACAGGCGTCACCCCAAAAAACCGCTCATTCCGCCTGGGAAAAATTTCACTGCTGCAGCCTTCGCTCCGTATCACCCGGCTTGATGGTAAGGATACCAGCACCATCGTATGGGAAGGAAGTGATACGGATAATTTTTTTACGGCACAGCAGATTACTTTCCGCAACCGGGATCTGCTGAATGTATCTGCCACAAATGTAGACCTGGTGGCCTCCCGCTTCCGGTACAAAGGGATGAATAAAAAATCTTTTGAAGCCGGCAAAGGCCGGATTGCTGCTTCTCTGCAGGATATAGGCTGGAAAGAAAATGACCTGGGGCAGGGTGAATGGCAGGCCATGCTGCGCCAGCTCACTGCCACAAACTTTCATATTGACAGCACAGGCAGGCAAAAAGCTACCTGGATAATACAATCCGGCACACTGACCGACCTGCATATCCGCTCTTCATTATTGCTCAACCTGCGTGAGCTGGCCAAAGAAAACAAAGGCTTTCACCTGCAGCATTTATCCGGGCACTATAAAGACAGCAATCATCTTTTTCACTGGCAAAACGTAGCTTACAGCAAAGCTTCCAGGACTATTTCGCTCGACTCGTTCAGCTACCGGCCGGCGGCAGACAAGGAAACATTTATAAAAAACAGCCGCTACCAGAATGATTATCTCCACATACAATCCGGTAAAATAAACATGGGACCATTTGACCTCGACAGGTTTATTAAAGACTCTGTCATACATATAGGTCATATAAAAATAAATGGCTTCCACCTCACTGATTTCAGGGATACCCGCCTGCCAAGAGACCCAACTATCATTCGCCCCTTACTGGTAAATACAGTAAAGAAAATAAACACTCCTGTACAGATAGACAGCACCGCACTGGCAGGAGGAGAAGTAAGCTATGCCGAACTGAACCAAAAAACAGGGCAAACCGGCACCATCCACGTAAACCGGCTTTCCGGCCTGCTTCTA
>DAOLFO010000342.1:0-3455 GCA_035326305.1 Chitinophagaceae bacterium | reverse complement strand
AAATCCCCAAAAGAAAAATCCCCAGAAAAATGCTGCGGGGGAGCTTATTGGTATGCTTTATCTCACTGCCAAAATTGATGGTCTGCTGATAACCGCCATACGAAAAAAACACCGGTATCATAGCTGCCAGGAATAGGGTGTACCAGGGATTGTCTTTAAATTGATATACCGGGATATTGGCATCATAGCCATGCGGCTCTACCATCACCCCCTTCAGCACACTGGCAATAAGCAAAACGATAAGGCCCAGCTTGAGCACCATTAATATATTTTGTGTGCGGCTGCTGGTCCGCAGCCCCAGCATATTGACCAGGAAAAAAAGCCCTACCGAAACAACGGAAACGATAATATTAAACGCTATGGAAGATGGCTGCCCATACAGCAGGTCGCTGACATAATCAGCCCCGATAAGCGCCACCACGCCCAGCGAAGCGGCATTGCTGATAAGAATCAGCGCATTGATAGTAAAGCCAACTGACGGATGATAGCACAGGGAAAATATTTTGTAATAAGCACCCATTACCGGCAGGCGAAGCCCTATTTCTGCATAAGTAAGCGCTCCGCAAAGCGCTACCAGGCCGCCCAGCAACCAGGTACCAAAAAAAATGGCCGGCGCGCCGGAAGCGGCAGCCACCCTGGCTGGTGTGCCAAAAATACCCATGCCCACCACCAGGCTTACCACTATAATGATGATATCAAACTGGCCTAACTTATTGTTTCCGCTCATGCGATGAAGATATGGAAATAAACAATTTAACTTTACCGCCTTTAATTCCTTTACATGAAGGGGATACCCGGCATACCACTGTTCCTGCTGCTTTTCGCTGTAAAGGGCATCGCCCAGCATGAAGCCAGTGATTCTGCCCTGCTGCAAAATATCACCGTCAGGGCTTTTAACCTTAACCGCCAGCCGCTAACCGCCACAGCGGCGATACGGCTCATCGCCCCTGCACAGGCTGACCGGTATAATAAAACTTCGCTGGTGAGCGGACTCAACAGCGTGGCGGGTGTACGCATGGAAGAAAGGTCGCCCGGCAGCTATCGTATCAACATTCGCGGCAGTTCCCTGCGTTCGCCATTTGGTGTCAGGAATGTAAAAGTGTACTGGAATGATATACCGCTTACAGATGCCGGGGGCAATACCTACTTTAACCAGCTTGCCATAAATAATTTCAGCAGCATTGAGCTTTTTAAAGGTCCGCCCGGCAGCCTGTACGGTGCAGGTACCGGCGGCCTGATCCTGCTGAACAGTTTTGACAACTGGTCAAAAGGCATTTCTGCCGAATACATGACCGGCAGCTACGGCCTTCAAAACGTATTAACAGCCGCCCGGCTGGAAAACAATGAGCAGCAGCACCAGCTTACATTTACCCACAATCAGCATAAGGGATACCGGGAGCAGTCTGCCATAAGAAGGGATAATTTTTCATGGTCATCGCAATACAAATTTTCTGATAAGCAGCAGTTGTCCGCTTCATTTTTGTTTACCGACCTGTATTATCAAACACCTGGTGCGCTGACAGCCGCCGAATTTGCTGTCAATCGAAAAGCGGCCCGGCCGGCTGCCGGCGGTTTCCCTTCGGCCACAGATGCAAAGGCTGCCATTTTTCAAAAAAATATTACAGCAGGGTTTACACACGCTTATGCATTTAATAATAATCTGAAAAACACCACCACGCTCTATGCAGCATTTGCTAACCTGAAAAACGCAGCAGTGCGCAACTATGAAAGAAGAAGCGAACCGCAGTGGGGCGCCCGCTCACTATGGGAATGGTCACGGATAAAAAAACAAACAGAATGGCGGCTGACCGCAGGCGGAGAGTTTCAGCAAGGCTTTTTTAACACCCGTGTGGCACAAAACAGAAATGGCAATCCAGATACGGTGCAAACAAATGACGATATTGACCTGCTGGCATACAGCCTGTTTGCCCAGGCTGATATCAGTGTGTCGGAAAAATGGTTTATCACTGCCGGCGCCAGCATCAATCAAAGCCGTATTTCTTTTACCAGGTTAAGCAACTATCCCGTAATAAAGCAAAGAAAACAATACCAGGCAGAATGGATGCCCCGTATCGCCGTACTCCGGAAGATGACGGATAACCTTTCCTTACTGGGGGTGGTATCAAAAGGGTTTTCCCCGCCCACCACTGCTGAGCTCTTACCTTCTACTGGTATTATCAGCACGGATTTAGAAGCAGAGCGGGGCTGGAACTATGAGCTGACCGCCCGGTACCAACTGCCCGGTAAAAAGCTATCGCTGGAAGCTACCGGCTTTTATTTTCATTTAAAGGATGCGCTGGTGCAAAGAAGGGATATGAGCGGGGCAGATTTTTTTATAAATGCCGGAGACGTAAAGCAGCGTGGCATAGAGCTGCAGGCAGACTATATGATTATTTCCAAAGGCCGCTTATTTGACTACTTCATCGCCAGGCCTGCGTATACCTGGCACCATTTCCGCTATCACCGCTTTGAAAAAAACGGGGAAGATTTTTCGGGGAATGCCCTGCCCTCTGTACCGGCACACAGCTTTTCATTGCTGCTGGACCTGCACCTGCAGCATGGCTTTTACCTGTCACTAACAGGCTATACTGCCTCATCAGCCTTTCTTAATGATGCCAATACAGCGAAACAAGAAAGCTATACATTAATGGGTGGCCGGCTGGGCTGGAAAAAACAGGCCGGCAAAAAAACCGGGCTGCACTTTTACCTCGGAGCAGATAACCTGTTTGACGAATCGTATAGCCTGGGCAACGATATCAATGCGGCAGCAGGCCGTTATTTCAATGCAGCACCGGGAAGGAATTTCTATGCAGGCATTGCATGGAAGCATCATTAAGGCTTATCACACATCAGGATACCAGCAATAAACAAATAGCATCCTGGCTTAATGCTTCTATCTCTATTTCTTCCTCATACAGCACTAATGCATCCCGCGGCTGCAATAATCTTCCTGATGCTTCAAATGCTCCCTGTATCACAAAAAGGAAAGCACCCAATCCGGCTGCAGGGCGGTATGTTATTTCTTTTCTTCCTTCCAGCATGGTCAGCTTTGCTGTCATACCTTTTTTGTTTATAATAGTATGCCACCTGTTTTTGGGCTGCATTAAATGAAAGCTGCTGGTAAAAGTGCCGCACCGGGCCGGTTCGGTACGAACCCATAAAAGCAAATAATTAACAAGGCAATCCCTGAACGGGTTCAGCAGGGTAAAAATTTTCCCGGTATTTGTTTCAGCCCACCAGCTTTCGCCTGCACCTACAGTAGTATGCTCCCTGTCATATGTGCTTATTATTACGCTGCCCACTACCGGCAGCAACCATAGTGTATAACCAGGCTTCACTTCCACCTGTCTTTCTGCTCCCGGCGCCAGTGTATCATCATGCAGGGATAATGCTTCTTCTGCAGAGCTGCCTGTACCAGTTGTATAGCTGGTCCTGTAGCTGCGCCAATTGTCATT
>DAOLFO010000024.1:0-18370 GCA_035326305.1 Chitinophagaceae bacterium | reverse complement strand
AAGATTATGAAAACATTGATGTAAGCGAATACGTGCAGGACGGGGATGATGAGGTGGCCGACTATAAAACAAGGGATGACAGCTATGCTGATGATGAGCAAAAGCAAATCCCCTTTAAAACGGAAGCCAGCTTTTACGAAACACTACTGACACAGCTTGGCCTGCTGAAGCTGGACGATACGCAGCAAAAAATTGCCGAGCAAATAGTGGGCAGCATCGATGAAGATGGTTACCTGCGCCGTGAAACTTCTGCCATTGTAGATGATTTGGCCTTCCGGCAAAATATATCCGCCACCGAAAAAGAAGTGGAGGAAATGATTGCCCGCATACAGCACTTTGACCCGCCAGGTGTGGCCGCCAGGGATTTACAGGAATGCCTCCTGCTGCAATTGCAGCGGCAAAAAAACGAAGGTAAAAATGTAGACGTGGCTATTGAGGCCTTAGAGAAATACTTTGACGAGTTTACCAAAAAGCATTATGAAAAAATACAGCGCGGGCTGGGCATTGATGAGGAAGAGCTGAAGGAAGTGATGCAGCAAATCATCCGCCTTAATCCCAAACCCGGCGGCAATGTGGGCGGCATCAACAAAGCGGAAAGCTATGTGGTGCCTGATTTTTTCATCATGAACAATGGCGGCAAGCTGGAGCTCACCCTCAATTCACGCAATGCGCCCGAACTGCGCATCAGCGAAGGCTACCGGGATATGATGAAAGAATATGACCGCGGCAGCAAAAAAGATAAGCGCCAGAAAGAAGCTGTACTGTTTATCAAGCAAAAGATTGATGCGGCCAAATGGTTTATTGATGCCATCAAGCAGCGGCAGCATACGCTTATCAGCACCATGACGGCTATTATGAACCACCAGCATGATTTCTTTATAACCGGCGATGAGACCAACCTGCGGCCGATGATACTGAAAGATATTGCAGAAAAAACCGGGCTGGATATTTCTACCGTGAGCCGGGTGGCCAACAGCAAATTTGTACAAACTGAATTTGGAACCTACCGCCTTAAATTTTTCTTCAGCGAATCGCTCAGCACCGAAAGCGGTGAAGAAGTATCAACAAGGGAAGTGAAAAAGATACTGAGCGACCTGATAGAAGGCGAAAGCAAAAAGCACCCGCTGAGCGATGAAAAGCTGACCGAGCTGCTCCAGGAAAAAGGCTACAACATCGCCCGCCGTACCGTAGCCAAATACCGCGAACAACTAAACATACCGGTAGCAAGGCTCCGCAAGGAGTTGTAAGCAGGCATGATAAAAAGAAATGCCTATATTATCATATGCCTTTGCCTGCTTGGCCGGCTGCCGGCTTTTGCCCAGCCATTGCCCGGCGATGAAAAAGAGCTGGCCAAAAAATATCCTTTTGTAAGCACTGTTTTCAACCGGGTGTTTAACAGCACGGCGCTCAATAGCTTTTATGAAAAACTGTTTCATCTGAAAAAAGACAGCGCCGGCACCGTCAGCATTGTACATATTGGCGATTCGCATATACAACCTGATTTTCTTTCCGGCGTGGTGCGCAGCGAGCTTCAGCAATATTTTGGCAACGCAGGCCGGGGATTGGTATTTCCTTACCGGCTGGCACTTTCTAATGCCCCGGATGATATTGTCAGCTCATCAGAAACACGCTGGGAGTATAACCGGGTGGCACACCCCGAAATTCCTGTTGCCCCGGGCATCTCCGGCTTTGTTATCCGCAGCAGCCTGCCTTCGCCCCAGCTAAAAATATCACTGCGGCAAAATTTCCGGGCGGGCTACCAGGATTTTAACCGCCTGCGCATTTTTACTGATAATGATACAGCCCACTACTGGTCAGTGCAGGCTGATAATGATACCAGCAGCATGGTGCTCCATAGTCAGCAGGATAGTGCCGGCAGTATTATATCCCTGCCCGCTTCCGCCACTGCATTTACTTTACAGGCATCAGTTTCTGGCGCCACAAAATCATTCTATGGCGCTTCGCTGGAAAATGGGCAGCCCGGTGTGCTGTACCATACTATTGGTGTAAACGGGGCGAGGTATGACCAGTATAATACGGCTGAGCTTTTCTGGAAACAATTGCCTGCACTAAAAGCGGATTTATACATAGTATCACTGGGCACCAATGAAGCACAGCGGGCTGCTTTTAATCAAACCGCATTTTTTAAAGAGCTGGATATTTTCATTGGCCGCCTGCAGCAATCTTCGCCCGGCGCTGCCATACTCATCACCACGGCACCTGACTCATACAGGGCACGCCGTTATTTCAACAAAGTATTGCAGCAACTGAATAAAGCACTGGCTGACTATTGCAATAAAAACTATATCCCGCTCTGGGATTTGTACCGCATCACCAATGGCTATGGCTCTGCCTATACCTGGGCACGGCGCGGGCTGATGAGCAAAGACAAAGTGCATTTCACAGCCGATGGTTACCGGCTGCAGGGTGAGCTTTTATACCATGCACTGGCAAAAGGGTATAACAGTTATTTGCAAATACTGAATACTCCATCAGCCGGTAACTGATAGTTATAGGCAATTTCTGGACGACCCTGCTCAACGGTAATTCCGGCTGACTTTTCAAGAATTCGCCAATAAGCCAAAAATAAATTTTAGAAACCGAAAGGTTGCGCATATATTTGCAACCAATTGGTTTCGTTAAAACAAATAGCCAAATGCGCAGAGACATTTTTCAGGCAATTGCAGACCCGACAAGACGGGCCATAATCGTCCTAATCGCATTGCAGGCAATGACGCCAACTGCCATTGCCGAAAACTTCAACACCACACGACAAGCTGTGTCGAAACATTTACGCATTTTAACTGAATGCGAACTTGTAAAACAGGAACTAAAAGGGCGGGAGATTTATTACTCTCTTGAAATTGACAAAATGGTAGAAATAGATAAGTGGTTAGAGCAATTCAGAAAGATTTGGGAAACCCGGTTTAATCAATTAAACAACCTGTTATCAACAATTAAAAAGAATAAAAAATGAACAATTTACAATTTGACTTTACGGTTGATAAAGCAGCCAAAGCAGTGTATATAACCAGGGAGTTTGCAGCCGGACTATCATTGGTATGGGACGCTTTTACTAAAAAAGAGCTGCTTGACCAATGGTGGGCGCCCAGGCCTTTAACGTCCAAAACCATAACAATGGACTTTAAAGTTGGTGGACGAAGATTTTATGCAATGGTAAGTCCTGAAGGAGAGGAAATAGGCTGGCAAATACAAGACTATACTTCTATAAGCCCGAAAACTAATTTCAAGTTTTTTAACGCGTTTGCTGACAAAGACGAAAACCCCCAGTTACCTGGTTCCAATTGGGATTTGAGCTTCGGTGAACAAAATGCCCGCCCGGATGACCCGGTCGGACAGGAAATAACCAAAGTAAGCATCACAATCTATAATGATTCTCTTGAACGCATGGAAAAGATGATTGAAATGGGCTTCAAAGAAGGCTTCACAATGACCTTAAACGAATTGGGAAATTTATTAACCATTTTAAAAAATAAAAAATGAAGCGGTACAGAATTATCTTTTTGGCTGCAATCTTAGTTGCAGTATCCATCTTAACAGTATCTTGTTTTAACAATAAAAAACCAAAAACAATGACTGATACCATTCAAAAAATTACACCCTGCCTGTGGGTAGAAAAAGATGCCAAAGCTGTGGCAGATTACTACTTATCCATTTTTAAAGATGGTAAGCTGAAAGATTTTCGCCAGTTCGATAGTGACGAAAGTGGAAATGATGCAGGTTTAGAAACTGCTGTAATTGAAATAGCAGGAATAGAGTTTAGCATATTAGCAGCAGGCCCGCTATTTAAATTTAATGAGTCAGTTTCTTTTGTTATCAATACAAAAGACCAGGCTGAAACGGATTATTATTGGGAAGCGCTTACTGCTAATGGTGGTGAAGAAGGTTCTTGCGGATGGTGTAAGGATAAATATGGATTATCCTGGCAAGTTGTGCCAACTGAATATTTTGAATTGATACATAGCGATGACCCTAAAGTGAGGGAAAAAGCAATGAAGAACACATTACAGCAGAAAAAATTGATACTTTCAGAACTCAAATAAATATTTGCCAATACTTATACCTATTAAGGTATAGTTTGAAATAAAAAAAGCAGGCGGAAAAATTGAGCATTTGTAATGCTATATGGCCATAGTCAAAATTCAAGCTGGTTTTTTTCAAATTCCCCTCTTTGCCAATACCCAAACCGGTATGTGTATTGGAAAGCTTATTATTAGCACCTGCATACCCTGCCTGAATTTTATCTGTCAAAAAACAAAAGTTTTCAGGAACTTTAAAGCCACGAACCAAAACCTTTCTTCATGTTCCGCATCATTGTTTGCTTATTTGCAGCAGCCCTGCTTTATTCCTGCCAGCCGGGAAATGAAAAACAGGCCACGGCCAGCCAGCCGGCTTACGATAGCAGCTACCAGCCTGCCGTATTTACCGATGCAGACCGGCTTGCACGTATCAGCCAGCTTTTTCCTGCAGTTGACAGCATGTACCGCGGCTTTGCGGAAAAAAATCACTTTCCGGCCATCGCATTCGGTATAGTAGCCGATGGAAAGCTGGTGTACAAAAATGCGTATGGCCATACTGATATTGACAAAAAAACAGTTGCCTCCACGGCTTCCTTATTCCGCATTGCCTCCATGACCAAGAGCTTCACCGCTATGGCCATCCTTAGTTTGCGTGATGCCGGTAAGCTTCATTTAGACGACCCGGTATCGAAATACATTCCTGAAATGGGCGGACAAAAATATCCCACGCTTGATGCAGCGCCTATTACCATCCGCCACCTGCTTACTCACGGAGGTGGCTTTCCCGAAGATAATCCCTGGGGCGACCGGCAACTGGCAGACAGTGATAAAGAACTGATGGACTTTTTAAAAAACAGCATCACATTTTCCAATCCTCCCGGGCAGGAGTATGAATACAGCAATCTTGGTTTTGCACTGCTGGGCAAAATCATTACCACTGCATCCGGAATGCCCTACCAGGAATACATACGTAAACATATCTGGCAGCCGCTGGGTATGCACCACAGTGAATGGGAATACACCAAAATAGCGCCTGATAAGCTGGCACATGGTTATCGCTGGCTGAATGAGAAATGGAATGAAGAAGCCTTGCTGCCCGATACGCCTGACGGCTCCTGGGGAGCCATGGGCAGCATGATTACTTCCATTGATGAGTTTGCCAACTACATGGCGTTGCACCTGAATGCCTGGCCTCCTTCTAATGCGGAAGAAAGCGGCCCGCTGAAAAGAAGTTCGGTACGGGAAATGCATTATCCCTGGCGCATCAATGGTTTTAATCCTGCTTTCAAATATCCTGACGGGCGCACCTGCGGTACTATCTCCGCTTATGGCTACGGGTTGGGATGGATGCAGGATTGTGAAGGGAGAGAATATATTGCTCACAGCGGCGGGCTGCCGGGCTTTGGCAGCCAGTGGCGCATATTGCCTGACTATGGTATAGGCGTGGTGGCATTTGCCAACCGTACCTATGCACCGATAGGCAGCATCAATATACATGTACTGGATACGCTTATCAAAGGCGCCGGGCTGCAGCCGCGGCAACTGCCCGCATCGGCAATACTGCAAAAAAGACAGCAGGAACTGATGGCGCTGTTGCCCGACTGGAAAAATGCAGAGAGCAGCGGGCTTTTTGCTGAAAATTTTTTCCCGGACAATCCCATTGATTCATTGCGCAAGCAGGCACAAGCATTGTTTGCCAAAGCCGGCAAAATTATTTCTGTAAAAGAAATGAAAGCGCAGAATCAGTTACGTGGTACATTCCGGGTAGAAGGAGAAAAAGCAACACTGGAGATATATTTCACATTATCTCCCGAAAACCCGCCGCTGATACAGCAATATGCAATACGGGAAGTGGTGAAGGGGAAGTGATGTACGATGCGGCGATTTACGAATTCCGGTTTAGGATGTACGAATAACGTGTTGACTGCTGATCGCTGGCCGACGATCGTTGGTCGATTGGCGCTTCCCGCTTCCAGATGCTTGTCATGCCGGGAGAACGAGGCATCCCGGAGAGTGACTGCTAAAAGACATTTGCAGCAGGCAGTTGATTGCAAGACCTGAGATGTTTCGCTTTGCTCAACATGACAAAGCAGGGAGAAGCTGGCAAGGTGTACGATGTGTGATATACGATGTACTGCGCAGCGATTGCCGGTTCACGATTCATAATTGCTGATGCGGCGATTTCTGATTTTCCCTTTTGTGCTTATTTGTTTCTTGTGATTTATTATTTGAAGTTTAGTCTTCTACGTTATTATGACGGATGAAGCACCTGGCCGGCTCCTCAATCCCTGACTTTTACCACCCTGCTCCTCACCTCCGTAATACTCTTCCCGCTCTTACACCATTATGCTGTTGATTATCCACTGTTACCACTCCATTTACCAGCACATAATGAAAGCCTGTGGAGTAAGCATGTGGCTTTTCAAAAGTGGAAAGGTCTTTTACCTGTTTTTCATCAAACACAACAATATCAGCCGCCATGCCTGCTTTGAGCAGGCCACGGTCTTTCAGTTGAAATTTTTGTGCCGGCAGCGAGGTCATCCGGCGTACTGCTTCTTCCAGCAAAATCACTTTTTCCTCCCGCACATATTTTCCCAGCACCCGGGCATTGGTGCCATAGCCACGGGGATGCGGCATACCAGCATTCAGCACCCGGATAGAAGCATCACTGGCAAACATATTGAAAGGATACTGCATGATGCGTTTTACATCCTCTTCCCCCATACCATGAAACACGGCACTGGCGCCACCTGCTATCATAATATCCATCACGGTTTCAGCCTCTTCTTTTGCCGTATGCTTGCGGCCTTTCATCCGGTTGATTTCTTCCACACTTTTTCCGTTGTAGGTGGTATCCGCCCGGTGATAGGCTACTACGGCATAGCTGAAGTGCTTCAGCTTTCTTTTTTTCAGCTTTTTCAGCATTTGCTCCGACACATATTTTCTTACTTCCGGCCGCTGCAGCCTGGCTGCAATGCTGTCCTGCCCGTCGGCCAGTATTTCATCAGGAATGAGTGTGCTGATAGAGGTGCTGCTGGCCGTATAAGGATACTGGTCAATGGTCACTTCCAGCCCTTCCTCCCTGGCGCTTTTTACCAGCGCCAGCGTTTCTTTGCTGCGTCCCCAGTTTTGCTGCCCGCTCAGCTTGAAGTGGGAAATCTGCACCGGCACCTTCGCTTCCCGGCCTATGGTCAGGGCTTCATTGATGGCGCTTACCACGCTGTCGCCTTCATCCCGCATGTGGGATACATAAAGGCCATTGTACTTCGCCGCCACTTTTGCCAGCGAAACAATTTCCGGCGTTTTAGTATAAGTGCCGGGTATATAAATGAGCCCGGTGGACAGACCCACGGCCCCGTCCTGCATGGCTTTGTCCACCAGCTTTTCCATTTGAGCCAGTTCTCCCGGTGTGGCATCCCGGTTGGCACGGCCCATTACGGCTTTGCGGATATCATTGTGCCCCACCAGCGAGGCTACATTGATGGAAAGCCGGAGTGAATCTATCCAGCGAAAGTATTTGCCGATATCTACATGAGAGGAGCCACAGTTGCCCGTCACCACTGTTGTCACACCATCATAGATAAAGCTGGCGGCTGTCGGGTCCCTGTCCTCATCCTGCTCTATATGTGTATGCACGTCAATAAATCCCGGCGCTACGATCAGCCCGGTGGCGTCAATTGTTTTAGCCGCCGTGAGCGTTATGCTTTTGCCCATAGCCAGTATTTTACCATCCTTTATGGCTATGTCACCATAATACCAGCTATTGCCGGTGCCATCCAGTATTTTACCGTTTTTGATCAGCACATCGCAGGCGGGGGATTGTGCCCCGGCGTAGCCGGCGGCAAGCAGGAGGAAGAAAAGAAATCGCATAGCTGCAATTTAACAAAGCAGGCGCAGGTTGTCAAAACGGAATTATTTTAATCTTCCCGGCCACTCTTTTCCCCTACAAACCAGTGCTCTTTGTTTTTAAACAGCACATTAAAGGTAGTGAGGGAGCCATAGCAGCGGGTAATGTACTGCTGCAGGTTTACCTTGTCCTCATCAGACAGTTTTTTATGGCTGTTGATGTTTTGTTCCAGCACCCGCAGGCGGTCACGCAGCATCACAATTTTGTGAAAGAAGTCTTCTACAGGAATTTCTTTGGGCTTCAGGTTTTTATCCGCCGGCTGCAATGCGAGTATGCCTTTTTCCCATTTATCGCCAAGCGGCACCGTTTCGGTAATACCGCCCCAGAGGCGGAGTATTTTCAGCAGGGAGCGTTCTGCTGCTGCATTTGTCTCTATTTCTTCCGATACATTTTCCGGTATGATTTCATCCAGCTTTTCATCTGTCTTATCTATTTCTTTTATGCCATGATGGATAAAGGAAATAAGATAGGTGGCATAGCGGATACCTACTACCACACCGGGGCCATACTGCGTATGCTGCAGGCGGGTGCCAATACCCAGGGTCGTTTGTTCCATAGCAAAAGATATTTGTACCGGCGGAAAGATACATTACAGGAGCGATTATTCTTCCCATTCTTTATCAAATTCTCTTGTCCAGAGCTCCAGTGGCGGCAGCCCTTTTTTATACCTTTCATATGCATCCTTAATGAATTTCTGGAAAGTATACTCATCCACATTTACCGTAAAGAAATAAGAGGGGCGGTACCTGGCCATGAAATCATCCCGCAGGGAATCGGTAAGGCCGGTCAGGCGCAGCACAAGAGCCTTGCTGAAGCGGTAGTCAATGTATTTATCCTGTTCCTGCTGAATGAGCCGGCGCTGGAAGGATTGCATATTCCTGTTTTTGCGGAAGCGGAACATATCTATCAGCGCATGCAGGTCAAAGCCGGTAGCCTGCCCATAGCTGGGCGTCACCACGCTCAATGTAGGTTTTTTATAATTAAATACTTTGGCATAGTCCTGCCGGTTTTGCAAAGAATCAAGGCGGTAGTTGCGCGGCCTTACCTTTACTTCTTTCAGCGTGGTTACATTCACCTGCAATGATATTTCAAAGTTGTGCGGGTTGGCAATTTTCAGCACCGGGAACTTAACGGTGGGTTTATTCAGGTAGCTAAACCAGATGGAATCTTTTTCTGCCACATCTATTTCATAATAGCCATTGGCATCTGTTACGGTACCTTTTCCTGAAGTGGACTGCACGGTTACCGACTGTATCACATAGTTGTTCGTGCTATCGTACACCGTGCCTTTTATCTTATACTGGGCATGGGCCTGGTGCATAATAGCCGGCAACAACAACAGGAACATGGCCGCTACCCGGCTTATTTTCAGAAAAAAATGGTTCATTTGGTCCGGCAAGTAACAAAAGAAACTGCAAATGGTATGATAAAAAGTGGGGGGCCGGAGGCTATTGCCAACAATTGGCCGGCTGATGGATAATTTCTTATAGCTTAACGGGTTGTGATATGAAGAAGCCCGGAGAAAGAAACAAGAGATAAAAAGCTAATAAATCAAAAGTGAAACAGCAGGTACTGGCGGCTTGTAACTAAAAACTTAAAACAAAGAACTAACAACTAAACTGTAAGATGTGCGATGTACGGCTCAGCGATTGACGATTATACCTTTTTACTTATTTGCTATTCAGCACTTCCCCCTAACGGCTGCTTTGCCCTGATTGTAATAACTTGCGGCATCATCACAACCATTTATTATGAGCAATGCATCTTTTGACTTTGGCATGATTGGCCTCGGCACTATGGGCAGGAACCTGCTGCTGAATGTGGCCGACCACGGATTTGCAGCTATCGGGTTTGACAAGGATATCACCAAAGGGCAGTTGCTGGAATCTTCCGCTGCAGCCGGAACCAGGGTAAAAGGAGTCAGCACGCTGGCTGATCTGGTATCGCACCTGAAAGCGCCCCGCAAAATCATGATGCTGGTGCCGGCCGGCGCCCCGGTGGATGCTGTGATCAAAGAGGTATTACCCTTATTAACTAAAGGAGATATCATCATTGACGGGGGCAACTCTCATTTTACAGATACCCTGCGCCGTATTGATGAACTGAAAGATACCGGGATCCATTTTATTGGTATGGGCGTGAGCGGTGGGGAAAAAGGCGCCCGCCGCGGGCCCAGCATTATGCCCGGTGGCGATATCGCCGCATGGAAAGAACTGAAGCCGGTACTGGAAGCCATATCGGCTAAAGTAAATAATGAGCCCTGCGTAGCCTATATGGGCAAAAATGCAGCCGGCCATTATGTGAAGATGGTGCATAATGGCATCGAATACGCTATCATGCAAATCATCAGCGAAGTGTATGATTTTATGAAGCGGGGGCTGGGCATGAGTAATGCTGCCATGCATGAGGTGTTTAAGTCGTGGAATGAAGGAGAGCTGCAATCTTTCCTGGTGGAAATTACTGCCGCCCTGCTGCCAAAAAAAGATGATAAAACGGGCGGTTACCTTACAGATGTTATCCTGGACAAAGCCGGCTCCAAAGGCACCGGCAAATGGACCTCGCAGGAAGCAATGGACCTGCCGGTACCGCTGCCGACCATTGATATGGCCGTGACCATGCGTGACCTTTCGGGCTATAAAGCAGAAAGGGTAGAGGCGGCGGCCTTGTATAAGCCTGTTGTCAAATCTTTTGCCACCGGCAAAGACAAGCTGGTAAAGCAACTGGGCGATGCACTGTATCTCTCCAGCCTGCTTTGCTATGCGCAGGGGCTGGCTATGCTGCATAAGGCTTCCGGCGAAAGACAAATGGATATACCGCTGAAAGATGTGGTGAAAATATGGCGGGGCGGCTGTATCATCCGCTCGGCACAGTTAGAGCTGTTTACAGCAGCGTTTAAAAAAAGAAATGCCCCGGCCAATATTTTGCTGGACAAAAAAATTGCATCGCTGGTAAAGAAAAAGCAGGCCGGGCTGCGCCGTATAGTGCAGCAGTATGCTGCGGCCCGTATACCCGCTGCCGGGCTGATGAGCGCACTGGCATACCTGGATGCCTATACCAGTGACAGGATGCCTACTAATATCATACAGGCGCAGCGGGATTATTTTGGCGCTCACACCTATCAGCGCATTGATGCAGAAGGCAGCTTTCATACAGCATGGTAGGTTTTTTTATTTAATAAAATTTATTCCGATACACTTTATACTATATGTCTAAACCTGTTTTACCTCCTACCATCATATTTATATTCGGGGGCGGCGGCGACCTCACCCGGCGCAAGCTGATACCGGCGCTTTATAACCTGTATCTCAACCAGCAGTTACCGGAAAAATATTGCATAGTGGGCATTGGCCGTTCTGCAATAGCCGATGAAAGCTACCGCAGCTCTTTGCTTGAAGGCATAAAGGAACACTCCCGCCGCAAAAACGAAGTGGATAGTGTATGGCCGGCTTTTTCCAAACAGGTCTTTTACCAGGCAAGGGATTTGCAAAATGATGCTTCTTACGAAGGCATTTTCCGGTTTATAAAAGAAAAAGAGGCGGAATGGAAAGAAACACCCAATGTAATGTTTTACCTCTCTGTGGCGCCGCAATTAGCTCCTGCTATCGCCACCAGGCTTTCCGCCCATCGCATCTGTGATGATGAAAAGCATACCCGTATTGTTTTTGAAAAGCCGTTTGGCCATGACCTGCAGAGCGCCCATGATCTGAATGTGCTGCTCGCTTCCATGTTTAAAGAAGAGCAGATCTATCGTATTGATCATTACCTGGGAAAAGAAACGGTGCAGAACATTCTTGCTTTTCGTTTTGCCAATCAAATGTTTGAGCCCATCTGGAATAACAATTATATTGATCATGTACAGATTACTGCGGCAGAAACGGTAGGTGTGGAAGACCGCGGCGGTTATTATGAACAGGCCGGCGCCCTGCGGGATATGGTGCAGAACCATGTGCTGCAACTGCTCTGTATGATTGCCATGGAGCCGCCCACTTCTTTTGACTCCAACGAAATACGTAATAAAAAAGTAGATGTGCTGAAAGCCATCCGCAAAATAGATGTGGATGATGTGCACGAAAACGCCGTACGCGGGCAATATGCCGGCGGCTGGATGAAAGGAAAAGAAGTAAAGGGATACCGCGAAGAAAAAAATGTAGGCATGGAATCACCAGTGGAAACATTTGTGGCCGCCCGTTTTTTTGTAGATAACTGGCGCTGGAAGGATGTACCTTTTTATATCCGCACCGGCAAGCGGATGCATGAAAAAACGACATCCATCACCATTCAGTTTAAGGAAGCGCCGCACTATTCTTTCCCTGCAGAAGCAGCCGATACCTGGAGAGCCAACCGCCTTACCTTCAGCATACAGCCGCAGATGGATATCCGCATCCGCTTCCAGGCCAAGCGGCCAGGTACAGAAATGGTGCTGAACCCGGTGGATATGGTATTCAGCTATGCCGACACCTTTGACGGGCAGGAGCCCGAAGCATATGAAACCCTGCTGGAAGATGTAATAGAGGGTAACCAAACTTTGTTCATGCGGGCCGACCAGGTAGAAATTGCCTGGCAGGTAATCACGCCCATGCTGGAAGCCTGGCAGAAAAGGCCGCCGGTGGATTTTCCCAACTACTCTCCCGATAGCTGGGGGCCTGAAGACGGAGAGGCGCTGATTGCCAGGGACGGGCATTTTTGGGCCAACCTGGCTATACAAAATAAAAAAGAAGTCAAATAACTTATGCAGAAACATATTGCCACCGACACCAATGCACTGACCCAGCTTGCTGCTGACTGGATGGTTGCTTATATAGCCGGTACTTTGTCCGCCCAGGACCGTTTTACCATTGCTCTTTCCGGCGGCAGCACACCTAAAAAGTTATTTCAACTGCTGGCCACCCCGGAGTATGCCACAAAAATTGAATGGTCACGCCTGCATTTTTTCTGGGGCGATGAACGCTTTGTGCCTTACAGCGATGAACGCAATAATGCTAAAATGGCTTATGATACATTGCTGCAGCAGGTGCCGGTAAAGCCGGAGCAGGTGCACATCATACCAACAGATACCGACCCGCAGGAAGCGGCCCGCCGCTATGAAAAAATATTGCACGCTTACTTTGACAATACCCCCCATAGCTTTGACCTGGTGATGCTTGGCCTTGGTGATAATGCACATACGCTTTCCCTCTTTCCCGGCTACCCGGAAGTAATACTGGAAGAAAACAGATGGGTACTGGCATTCTTTCTTACAGAGCAGGATATGTACCGCATCACCCTCACCGCCCCGGTGGTAAACCAGGCAGCAGCCGTGATGTACCTGGTAAGCGGAGCAGATAAAGCGGAAGCCGTACAGCAAATTATTGAGCGGCCCTTTGAGCCATTGGTGTATCCGGCACAAATGATACAGCCCGTTCCGGGTAAGCTGCACTGGTTTTTGGATGAAGGAGCGGCTGGCAGGCTGCACAAACTCTAACTAAATATTGCTGCCATGATATACTGTAAACAGTTTACCCTTCTTGCCCTGCTTATCTTTATTGTAGCCGTTACCATAGCAGCAATAAAGCCCCCGCAGCAAAAAGAAAGAAACCTGCAGGTGCTGCCCAAAGATATCAGCGATGAGCGCCTTGACAGCATCATGCAGAGCTACAGCAAAGCACTGGGCATTGGTTGCAGCTTTTGTCATAGTGCCCATAAGAGCATTCCCGACAGCCTGGACTATGCTTCCGATGAGCATGGCATGAAGGAAGAAGCCCGAAAAATGATGCGGCTTACCATCGGCATCAACCGCGAATATTTTTATTTTGACAAAAATCAAAGGCCCGAATATCTCAATATAGTGACCTGCCAGACCTGTCACCGCGGAGAGCCTGTTCCTTCTCACTGACAACAACTTATACTTATCTTTTAATAGCCATTGCGCTTTGCGCAAACAGTGTTCGTAAGCGTCACTAAAAAAATACATGAAAACACTTATCACACGTTTGCGTATTTATACTGCGCAACGCCCCTGTTTTTACCCGATTTTAGTATAAACCATTAGCCACAAGCACTATAGACCATTATTCCCCGTTAATTTTATGCGGGAAATTGCAGGGAAGATTCTGAAGAATATCAAACAATCCTTATCCTGGAGAAACGACGCACTATGAACTCTTTTGACATAATGGGCCTTTTATCCACCGCTGCGCTGCTCACACCGGTAGCGCTGCTTATCGCCTTCCGGCTTGGCTGGTATAAAAACATCATCGCCTTTTTCATTTATTCAATTATTGCGCTCAGCTTTAATATATTTTCACTCGGTTATATCCCGGTATCAGAAAGTTTTGTTCAGCAGCACAGCATTTTCAACAACCTGCTGGACGTGCCGCTGATGCTTTTCTTCCTGATTTATTTTATCACGTTCAGGCCGCTGAAAAAGGCCGTGCACATAAGCCTTATCGCATTTGTATTATTTGAGCTGGCGGTTTTGTCCTTTTATGGATTTACAAAAAAAACAACCAATACCGTGCTGGTACCGGGCCTGGCAATGGTGATGCTGCTGAGCATTTATCTTTTTGTACGTCAGGTAAAAATAACCGTGGTGAATAATAAGACACTCGGCAAGCTGCTGATGATTACTTCGGTGGTATTTGCCTATGCCGGCTATTGTTTTCTCTTTGTATTTTTCTATTTGCTAAAAAGGCTATCGCTTACCGATGCCAACCTGATGTACTTCCTGCTTACCCTGTTTTCATCCCTCCTGATGTCTGCCGGTCTGATAACAGAGCGCAGGCGGGTAGGCCAGCTCCGTGAAATAGAGCAAAGCCGCCGCGAATTGCGGGAGCTTTACGGTGAAGATGAAAAAGGAGTGGCGCCCAAAGAACGAAGCATCGCTTTAGAGCTTGAAAAGCGGGAATGGCAGTAAAGAGCACCTGTTAATAAAGTAAAAGTTCAAAAGTAAAAAAGGTTCAGCCCTGTGCCATTGCTGCGCAAGCATGGCTTTTGATTTTTTACTTCTGAACTTCCTGCAACTTCACCCGGACTGTTTAAAAAGGATACTTCCCTTCGGCAATCATCTTATCCGCTATTCTCCTGCGGGCGTCTTTTACATTAAACGGCTCTGCTTTGGTAAACCGCTTCAGCCCCATCAGTATCATCCGCTGCTCATCGCCTTCGGCAAAAGCGTTGATGGCATCCTTGCCAGCCTTGTTTACCCGGTCAGCCGCATCGTACAGGTAAGTGTGCATGATATCATGGTACAGTGATACTGCCGCCTCCCCTTTTTCTTCCGTCATCCGCTTTATCCGCAGCAGCACACTTTCAGCATTGAAGGTTTCGATAGCCATATCCGCCAGGTTCATCAGCACTTCCTGCTCATTTTCTATTTTCATCATCAGCTTCTGTACGGCTGCGCCGGCGGTGATGAGTATAGCCTTTTTTAAACTGGTAACAAGCTTCAGCTCTTTTGCAAAAGGTGCTTCATCCTCCGCTCCGAAGTCAGGAATGCTCATCAGCTCTTTCTGCACGGCCATAGCCGGATTCATCAGGTCCAGCCGGCCACCCATCGCTCTTTTCAGTGTCATATCCAGCGTAAGCAGGCGGTTGATTTCATTCGTGCCTTCATAGATGCGGTTAATCCGGCTGTCGCGGTAGGCGCGGGATACATTGTATTCGGCGCTGAAGCCGTTGCCACCATGTACCTGCACCCCTTCATCCACCACAAAGTCAAGCACCTCACTACCGTATACTTTCAGCATGGCACATTCTATGGCATACTCTTCGGCTGCTCCCAATAATGCTTCGCCAAATGGCTTGCCTTCCGCCAGCAGCTCTTTTTCTTTTTCATCTATCCAGCCGGCAGTGCGGTACAGCGATGATTCTGCTACAAAAATGCGTATGGCCATTTCGGCCAGCTTGTGCTTAATAGCGCCAAAGCTGGATATCGGCTGCTTAAACTGTTCCCTTGTTTTGGCATAGATAATGGTGTCATTCAGCGAACGGCGTGAGCCGCCTACGGCTGCCGCACAAAGCTTCAGGCGCCCGATATTTAAAATATTAAAAGCAATGCGGTGACCTTTGCCTATTTCTCCCAGCACATTTTCCACCGGCACTTTTGCATCCTGGAAATAGAGCTGCACGGTAGAAGAGCCTTTAATGCCCATTTTATCTTCTTCCGGGCCCTGTGTAAAGCCTTCAGTACCCCGCTCTACAATAAAGCCGGTAAACTTATCGCCATCCACTTTTGCAAAAACAGTATACACCTGTGCAAAGCCGCCATTGGTAATCCAGCATTTTTGCCCGTTGAGCAAATAATATTTTCCATCATCACTCAGCTTTGCCGTGGTTTTGGCACCCAGCGCATCGCTGCCGCTGTTAGGTTCTGTCAGCCCGTATGCACCGGCCCATTCGCCGGTAATCAGCTTCGGGATATATTTCTGCTTCTGCTCTTCAGTGCCAAAATATAAAATAGGCAGGGTGCCGATACCGGTATGTGCTGCCACTGCTACGGAAAATGAATGACCGGCGCCCAGGTATTCATTAATAAGCGTGGAGGTAATAAAGTCTTTGCCAAGGCCGCCGTATTCCTCCGGAAATGAAGTGGCCAGCAGGCCCTGCTCACCAGCTTTGGTCACCAGCGATTTCATGAGGCCGGGCTCCAGCTTGTCTATGCGGTCAAGTATCGGGTATATTTCTGCATCCAGGAACTGGTTGCACATTTCACTAATCATCCGTTGCTCTTCCGAAAATTGTTCCGGAGTAAAAGTAGCGGCGGGCTCTGCGGCTTTAATCAGCCATTCACCACCTTTCAGCACTTGTTGGGTTGCGGGGGCAGCGCTCATATTAGCAAGTTTAAAAGTTATAATAGATGTTTGTTATGTCGTTGTCTGTTGTCAGCACCATGCCGCACTTACTATTCACTACTCATTACTCACTACCCGTCATTCATCATTTGCCTCACTTCAAATTATCATATACCACCTGCAATACCTGCTTGCATATCTCCACCTGTTCAGACGGTACGGATTGCAACGCTTCGTTTAGTGTTTCATCCGCTATCTGCATGGTCTCCTCTTCCAGCTTCTGCGCCTGCTTGGTCAGGTAAATCAGGTTGATGCGCCTGTCATGTTCCGAAGGCACCCGTTTCACCAGGTTCAGCCTTTCCAGGTTGTCTACCAGCCGGGTGATGCTGGGCTTATCACGAAAAGTCGCATTGCATAGTTGCTGCTGGCTCCTTCCGTCTTCTTTCCATAAATGATACAGCACACTCCACTGCTCAATGGTAAGGTTGAGGCCCGCATTATTAAACCGCTTCTGCAACCGGCGGGCAATAGCCGTGGATGCTTTACCGGTGATAAAGCTGTACAGCTCTCCTTTTTTAAAATGGTTGTTTGGCATATAGTTGTTTGTGCAACTATCCAAAATTAATATTATTTTTGAATGATAGCACTCTCCGCACAAAATTTTTTGCATTGTATGGATTTCTTCTTTTTGCCCTATAAAAGTTCGCAGGTAGCCTGCCGTGTATATGGCAATGGCCCCCGGCTGGTGCTGGCTTTTCATGGGTATGGAGAGTCATCGGAGCGGTTTCGGCTGCTGGCAGAAAAAGGGAGCAGCTATACCTTCCTTGCCGCAGACCTGCCTTTTCACGGGCAAACAAGCTGGCAGGAAGGGCTGCACTTCACTACAGAAGACCTGCAGCAGATTATGTTACGGGCTGTTGAGCAGTTGAACAACGTCTTTACTCCGCCATTCAGCCTCCTGGGATATAGTCTTGGCGGACGTATGGCGCTGCGGCTTTACCAGTCGCAGCCCGGCCTGTTTGACCGGCTGGTGTTGCTGGCACCCGATGGCCTGAAGGTAAATGGCTGGTACCGGCTGGCTACCCGGACATGGGCCGGCAATCGTTTTTTTGCTTTTACCATGCGGCATCCCGGTTGGTTTTTTACACTGCAGCGTGGCCTGAACAAGCTGAAGCTGGTCAATAACAGCATTTACAAATTTGTACACCATGCCATTGGGAATGTACAGGCGCGGCAGGAGCTATACCAGCGCTGGACGGCCCTGCGGAAAATAAAACCGGACTTATCCATTATTAAAAAAGAAATACAGGCCCGTGCTATGCCGGTAAGGCTTGTATATGGAAAATATGACCGCATCATCCTGCCGGTAAGGGGCGAAAAATTCAGGAAAGGGATTGAGCCGTATTGCCATCTTATCATTCTCAGTGCCGGTCACCAGTTGCTGCGGGAGCACCATGCGGCACTGATTCTTGAACAGTTGGGAGATTAAAAACAGGCCGCTTTGCAGCTAACGGCCGGCAATCGTGAATCGTGAACCGGCAATCGGAGCGCCGTACATCGTACATCACACATCGTACACCTTGCCATCTTCTTCCCGTTTTGTCACGCTGAGCAAAGCGAAGCGTCCCGGAGGGTACAGCCAAAAACCTGTTGCC
>DAOLFO010000341.1:0-3492 GCA_035326305.1 Chitinophagaceae bacterium | reverse complement strand
AAGCGGCCAACAGCCAGCACCTCATTCGTAAATCCTAAATCGAAATTCGTAAATCCTCACCTGGTGGGGTAAACGAATGAGGCCGGCGCAATGCGCCGGCCTCATGTATTGTAAACGGTATACTTTTCCTTTTTATTCGGCCTCAGCCACCACCTCTGTTACTTCCGGTATCATGCGCTTCATCATGCCTTCAATGCCGGCTTTCAGCGTAATCATGCTGGAAGGGCAGCCGCTGCAGCTTCCCTGCATCATCAGGTTGACCACCCCGTCATTATAGCTCTTAAACTGGATAGCGCCGCCATCCATTTCCACTGCAGGGCGTACATAGTTGTCCAGCAGCTCCTTAATCCTTTTTACCACATCATCATCATCAGCGCTTACTTCGTTACCACCGGTTTTCTTTACTGTCACCAGCTCTTCTTCGTTTACGATGGCTTTTCCTTCTTCCAGGTAGTCTTTCAGAAACTGGCGGATAGAAGGTATCACATCCTGCCAGTCTGTTTCAGCAGTTTTTGTCAGCGTTACAAAATTGCTGGCAATGAAAACCGCCTTTACAAAGGGGAATCCAAACAGCTCAGTAGCCAGCGGAGAAGGTTTGGCGCTTTCCACATCGGGAAAATCAACACTTTTGCCCGGGTACAGCAGCTTATTGGCCACAAACTTCATGGTTTCCGGGTTGGGCGTCATTTCGGTATAAATGCTGATGATAGGGCTTCCTGTTTTAATCATAATCCTGTTTTTTGGCGGTAATAACCAACCGCAGTACAAAAATAACAATATTTCATGCCGGTTGTTTATATGATTTTGAGAGAAAAGCCGCAACCAGCGGCTGATTGCCGCATCTTTGCAAACCAACCAGATATAACAACCATGAAGAAAAAAATGTACCACCTTGGCAATTGTACTACCTGCCAGGCCATCATCAAAGAAACCGGGATAAATAAGAAAGGGTATGAATTGCAAAATATTAAAGAAGATAAAATAACGGCAGCCCAACTGGATGAAATGAAAAAGCTGGCCGGTAGTTATGAGGCACTGTTTAGCCGCCGGGCCCTGAAATACAAAGAAATGGGCCTGAAAGACCAGCAGCTTACCGAAGCCGGTTACCGCCGCCTTATACTGGAAGAGTATACATTCCTGAAACGGCCGGTGGTGATAAAAGGCAACGAAATATTTATCGGCAGTGAGAAGAAGACAAAGGAAGCATTAAAAAAAGCCCTGAAGTAGGCAATACTTCATAACCTGTCAGCAATGATTTAAACTGCCGATACTATTTTCTTCTTTCTTGTTTCAAAAACATACCAAACAAGCAGCAGACTAAGCAACATAAAAACTGCGCCCAGAATAAAAGGAATGCCCGGAAACTGAAAGGGAGCCCTGGGGCTGGTAAAATAAGTAAAGAGATTATTCATTATAAGCGGGCCAAAAATTGTAGTAAGGCTCATGAGACTTGTCAGTGCGCCCTGCAGTTCTCCTTGCTGAGAAGGAGGTATCTGTGCAGAAATAGAAGATTGGAGAGCAGGGTTAGCAATGCCGCCAAGACAATAAGGAACAAGAAATGCAAACATCATCCATGATTGTGTTGCTATACCAAAAAGAATAAGTCCTACAGTATATAAAAAGAGCCCCAGATAAATGCTTTTTGCATCACCGAGCAGGGGATTGATAATACGCGTAAGCCCTGCCTGCACTAAGCCTACCAGCAGCCCAACTACAGCCAGCGAAGCCCCTACCATACCTTCGGACCATTGGAACTTGTGAATTGTAAAAAAACTCCAATTTCCCTGTACGGACTGGCCCGCCAGGTAAATAAGAAAAAAACAAAAAGCCATTTTTCCAATGGAGGGATTTTTTACTAAAAATAATAATGACCCAAATGGGTTTGCCCTTTTCCAGGAAAACTCCCTCCTGTTTTTCTTGCTTAGTGATTCAGGGAGAACAAAATAGCCATACAGGGCATTCAAAAGGCAAAGACCTGCTGCTGCATAAAATGGTGCACGAATGCCCCACCCGGCAAGCAAGCCTCCAAGCGCTGGCCCGATAATAAAGCCCAGGCCGAAGGCTGCACCAATGAGCCCAAAGTTCTTTGTCCTGTTTTCATCTGTGCTGATATCTGCTATGTATGCTGCCGCAGTAGTAAAACTGGCGCCGGTAACTCCTGCAATGATACGGCCGGCAAATAGCCAGCTATAAGAAGGCGCCAGGGCCAAAATAATATAATCAATACCAAATCCGAGAAGAGATGCAAGCAATACGGGCCTGCGCCCGTATTTGTCGCTCAGGTTACCAATAATAGGAGCAAAGGCAAACTGAGTAAGCGCATAAACAGAGATCAGCAGGCCACCGGAGGCGCTGGCTTCACTAATTGAAATATTTTTCAGCTCCGCAATGAGTTTAGGCATCACAGGTATAATCAGCCCCCAGCCCATTACATCTATCAGCAGGGTAATGAATATAAAGCCTATGGCGGCTTTGCGGTCTTTTGCCATAAAAATGCTGTTGGAAAGGGCTGCAAAGTAGGAAGTTTTTTTTCCTGCCGTGTCAGATTTCGGTAAACGGCATGTTTTTAGACGTAAAAGGAATTAACAACTTATCCCTCACGGGAAAAGGCAGAGTGGTTATCTTTGCCGCCATCCCGCTGCGGGAAACAGCATCATGCTGTAAATTATTTTTATCACATAAATTAAGTCATCATGACGACCAGACAAATGCTTTTGCCAGCAGTAGCGGCCATTTTTCTTTTTTCCTGCGTAAGCAGTAAAAAATTTAAGCAGGCCCAGGCAGATTATGCTGCCCTGCAAACACAGTACACCCAGGTACAGGGAAACCTGGCTGATTGTAACAATGAAAAAGCGGCGCTGAACACCCAGAAGTCAAACCTTGAAAACGAAATCGCCAACCTCAATAAGCAGATAGACCTGCTGAAGCAAAATAACACCCAGGCCCTGAAGCAACTGGAAGATATGTCGGTCATCACTTCTGCCCAGGCAGAAAGCATCAAAAAGTCAATGGAGAACATTGGCGCCAAAGATGCATACATACAGACGCTGCAGCAGCAAATGGCCCGTAAAGATTCGCTGAACATGGCGCTGGTGATGAACCTGAAAGGCGCTGTTGGCAACCTTGATGACCAGGACATCAATATCAAAGTGGACAAAGGAGTGGTGTACATTGATATCTCTGACAAGCTGCTGTTTAAAAGCGCAAAATTTGACGTAACGCCACAGGCAAAAGAAGTATTGGGAAAAGTAGCGGCTGTATTGAAAAATCAGCCCGATATCGAGTTTATGGTAGAAGGCCATACGGATAATGCCGCCTACCGCGGATCGGGCAACCTGCAGGACAACTGGGACCTGAGTGTGAAAAGGGCTACTTCCGTAGTACGCATTCTGCAAAACCAATATGGCCTGGACCCTGCAAAGATGGCAGCAGCCGGCCGTGGCGAGTACAGGCCCATTGCTGACAACGGCACAGCGGAAGGCAAGGCTATTA
>DAOLFO010000340.1:0-3501 GCA_035326305.1 Chitinophagaceae bacterium | reverse complement strand
CCTTAAACCTTTCCTCATTTCCATTAGCTTTGCTCCCCGGCTATTTATAATAAGACCACATCTGCATGAAAGTAATTGACCATATCAACCAGGCGAAAGACACGCTCATTTCTTTTGAAGTATTGCCCCCGCTGAAAGGCAAAGGCATAGAGGCGCTGTACAAACACCTTGATCCGCTGATGGAGTTCAGGCCCTCTTTTATCAATGTTACTTACCACCGGAGCGAGCATGTGTTTAAGAAAAATGCAGACGGCACTTTCAAAAAAGTGATTGTGCGGAAAAGGCCGGGCACAGAAAGTATTTGCGCCGCCATTATGAACAGGTACAATGTAGATACGGTGCCTCACCTGATCTGCGGCGGATTTGATATCAACGAAACCGAAGACGCCCTCATCAACCTGCGCTACCTTGGTATTGATAATGTGCTGGTGCTGCGCGGCGATGCGGCAAAAAATGAAAGCACTTTTGAGCCGGAGCCGGGTGGCCACCGCTATGCCATTGATCTGCTGAGGCAGGTAACCGACCTGAATGCAGGTATTTACCTGGAAGAAGACCTGCGGGGCACTCACAAAACAGAATTTTGTATAGGTGTGGCCGGCTATCCTGAAAAACATTTTGAAGCGCCCAATATGCAAACGGATCTGCGCTACCTGAAAGAAAAAGTAGACGGGGGCGCCGATTATATCGTAACGCAGATGTTTTTTGACAATGAGAAGTATTACGCTTTTGTAAAAGCCTGCCGCGAAACCGGCATTACTGTACCGATTATACCGGGGCTGAAACCAATATACAGCAGGAAGCAGCTCACCGTGCTGCCCAAAACATTCCATATAGATTTGCCGGACGATCTTTCCAATGAAATTCTTCGCTGCAAAACAGATGAGGAAGTGGAGCAGGTAGGCACCGAATGGCTGCTGGCCCAATCAAAAGATTTGAAAAAGAACGGCGTGCCGGTACTTCATTATTATACACTGGGCAAGCCGCATGTGGTGGCAAATGTGGTGAAAGAACTGGTATAAATTTTACCAGTCAGCATCTTCCTGCCTTTTCCCCGAAAATTGCTCACGGCTTTTTATCCGCTGCCACTGCCGCTCCACCACCAGGGCGGTGATGAGCCTGGCCGCATCTTCCTGCGGATGGCTTTGCAGGGTCTGTTTTAGCTTTTCCTCACTTACATCCAGCCTGTACAGGAGAGAGATGAGCTTATTCATATCACCGGCTATCAGCCGGCTGATCGTATGCTCTAATACCGCCAGCGCATCTTCACCCCCCGACGGTACTATTCCCCATTCGGCAGGTAAGGTTTGCGCTACATCTCCAGGCTTCATTTGTTAAAAATAATCAATAAATCTTTTATTAAAACTAATTTTTTAGTTTTAATACGACAAACCCGTAGATTTGCCGGTATCAACCTGAAAGTATAGCCATGAAATTTTTACAACTGCTTATCACTGCTGCTTTTTGTTTTGTTGCTTCCGGGCAGCTACATGCCCGGCAAAAAGGGACATTAACGGGCACACTGACGGATTCGGCCGGCAAGCAAAAAATTGTATTCGCCACCATTACTGTTTTTCATGCTGCTGACACCAGCATCATCACCTACCGGCTGAGTGATGATGCCGGTATCTTCAAAGTGCCCGGCCTGCCGCTGCATAAAAACCTGCGTGCCGTTATTACCGCTACCGGGTATGAGGTGTACCGCAAAGAGTTTACATTGTCTGACACTACTCCTGAGCTTAACCTTGGCCAGGTAAGGATGCAAACAGCTATCCTGGAAATGGATGAAGTGCTGGTAGTGGCGGAGCGGCCACCGGTGGTGGTCAGAAAAGATACGATTGAGTTTAATGCTTCTGCCTTCAAAACACTTCCCACTGCGCTGGTGGAAGACCTGCTTAAAAAGCTGCCGGGTGTGGAAGTGGACCGGGAAGGCAATATCACAGTGAATGGCCGCAAGGTAAACCGGATGCTGGTGGATGGAAAAGAGTTTTTCGGCAGCGACCCCAAGGTTGCTTCCAAAAACCTGCCGGCCAACCTGATTGATAAGGTACAGGTATCAGATGACCAGGAAGAGTTGTTGCGTAATCCTGATTTATCCAGGGGAGAAACCGGCCAGGTCATCAACTTAAAGCTCAGGAAAAGCATAAAGCAGGGATGGTTTGGGAAGCTGTATGCCGGCGCAGGCACCAGCGACAGGTATGAGGCAGGTGGTATCGTCAATCTTTTTCGTGATACGCTGCAGGTAAGCCTGTTGGGGTATACCAACAACCTTACAAGGACAGGATTTGGCCTGCAGGACGTAATGAACATCGGGGGCTTTAACCGTACAAATATTAACGGCATTGCCATCACCAGCGACGGCGGCTTTTCACTAAATGGTATTTCATTTGGCGGCATGGGACAGGGTATACAAAGCTCTTCGGGGGCAGGTATAAACGCTAATACGGTGCTAAATAAAAAAACCACGCTCAGTCTGCAATATTTCTATGGCCGTACCAATTCGCTGATCGGCCAGCGTAGTAATACACGGCAGTTCTTCAATGATACCACCCTTACCATTCAAAACAGTAATGAAGCAGAAAATACGGATTACTCTCACCGCATATCCGGCTTCCTGCGCAACAAGCCAAACAGCAATACCACCATTGAGTACCGGCCTTCCTTTACTTTTTCAAAAGGGAAAGGTAATGGGGTAAACCAGACACAATCGGGCACCAACTTTGACCTGCTGCTGAATGAAAGCATTAACGACCAGTCAAGGACCAGTAATGGGATGGCCATGTCGCATGACCTTAGCTATAACAAGAGCTTTAAGAAAAAAGGCCGCTCACTTTTTACCTCTGCTGCTGTACAGCTCAATAAAAATGATGCAGACCAGTACAATACGGCAGAAAATACTTTTTATAAGGCAGGTACCAGCAACCTGCTGCAGCAACTGCGCACACAGGACCAGGACAACTGGAGCGGCCGTTTTTATGCTAATTATAATGAGCCGCTATCCGCAGCCTGGTCACTGCGTTTCACTCAGACAATAGACTGGTTTAATAACAAAGATTATATAGAGACATACGAATACGACCCATCTACTCAACAATACAGTATACCGGATGCTGAGCTGACAAACGGATTAAAAAGAGATGGCCTGCGCAGCAGCTCTTTTGCCGGGGTAACTTATAAATATAAAAAGCTTACACTCACACCTGGTATGACCCTGCGTGCCCTGCATATTGAAAATAACTTTCAGAAAAACCCCGCCATCAGCCAGCGTTTCCTTTTCCTGCTGCCTGCCCTTAATATCCGGTTAGATAAATGGAACCTGAACTATACAGTAAATGTAACGGAGCCGGCTGCTACTGATTTACAGCCGGTGGTGAACAATACCAATCCGTTGTTCCTGCAACTGGGCAATCCATCCCTGAACCCAAGTGTTGCCCATTCCATTGGGGTCAATGCTTTTTCTTTTGATATGAAAAGCTCAATCAGCTATAGCCTCAATTTGAATGG